>NZ_JANQDA010000008.1:0-63121 GCF_024723655.1 Campylobacter sp. RM5063
TACGGTTTTCATGCCTTATCTCCAAGTTGTTTTTTCATTTTTTATAGTTTCAAGATAAATTTGATGATTGATTTCAAGCATATTTTTGCTATTTTCTTCATGGTAGATATGATAAGCCAGAGCATTAAATTTAAGCCTTTTAAACACTCCCTCATTAAATAAAAATCTAGCTACAAACTCACTATCTTCCCTGCCCCAACCTATAAATTTTTCATTAAAACCTTCAATGGCTTCAAAATCACTTTTATAAAAACTCATATTGCAAGTTTTACTACCTTTAACAAGCTGTGATTTTTTAAAAAATTTCTTAGTTAGTTTTGAAAATTTATATATACATTTAGCTAAAAAAATATTTCTTTGATTTTTAAAACCCTTTTTGTTAAATGTCAAACTAAAATCATTTTTGCTTAAAAGTTCTTTGCTTTCATTTTCATTTAAAATAGTTCTTGAGCCTTGCAAAATAGTCTTTAAACTAGCAAATTTTAAATGATCACTAATGAAGTTTTTTTCTAAAATCATATCACCATCGATTAAAACAATATATTCACTATTTGAAGCTCTAATCGCTTTGTTGCGGCTTGCCGCAGCACGAAATCCCTCATCTTCTTGCCAAATATGCTCTAACTCACAAGGAAAATCCTTTTGATAAGCTTGTATAAGCTTAGCCGTATCTTCCCTGCTTCCATCATCAGCTATTAAAACCTCATCTGGTAAAGGCTCTAAGTTTTTAACGCTATCAAGCACCAAAGCAAGCCTTTCTTTTTGATTATAGGTTGTGATGATTAAAGCACAAGTTTTTGGCTTTTGTTTTTTTAACTCATATAATTTCATATATTTAAAAAAAGCTCCAAGACCATTGCAAGTACTTATGATAAAGCCTTTATAGCCATAAAAAATCCCTTTTTTCAAAACATAATTTCTAAAAAAAGTCCAAATTCCTCTTAGCAAAGCCTTGCAAACACTACTTTCTTTATGTAAATTTTGCAAAGCCCAAAGCTTAGAATATTTTTGAAGCTTATCTAACAAACTATCGATATCATCAAACGCAAAATGCCTCAAACCATTTTGCAACTTAATCTTTTTGCTATCTTCATGTAAAATTAAACTCTCATGCACTAAATTTTTATTAAAACTAGTATGGGTTTTATTAAACACCCGCATTACATGATCAGGCCACCACCCACAAGCTTTAATCCACTCTCCATTGTATAAATTTTCTCTTGGTAAAGCTATGATATCTTCTTTATTAGGCTCAATTTGCCCTAATTCTTGTAAAAATTCTTTCTTAGCAAGCTCATCTGCGTCAATATTAAAAATCCAATCATTGCTAGCATAACTTATGGCTAAATTTTTTAAAGGTCCAAAACCTATAAATTTATGCTGATAAATCTTGATATTTTTATAATTTTTACTAAACTCATAAGCAATTTTTAAAGTATCATCATTGCTATCATTTTCTATTAAAACGATCTCGCCAAATTCTTGCAAAGATTCCAAGCAAGCTTTTAAAGTTTTTTGAGCATTTTTAACAATCATTATCACACTAATTTGTTTTAAATCCATTTTATATCCTATAAATATAATTCATGATTGTATCTTTTAAATCTCTTATGAAAGAAAAAATACTCATCAGGTTTAAATTTAATCATCTCTTCACAACACTTTGCTTGATACTTAGTAAGCTCTTCTATACTTGCCTTGCTTGCATCTAAAGCCTTAAAAGTTTTTACAAAAAATTTCTCATCTTTTTGATACACAAAACAAGGTAAAATCATAGCATTTGTTTTTTTAGCAAGCACACTTGCACCTGCTATGAAATTTACTTCTTGGTTAAAATATTGTATTTTTACACTTTCACTATCCACTGCATCTTGATCGGTTAAAATTCCAAGCGATCTACCTTCTTTTAAGGCTTTTAGCATTTTTCTAAGCCCGCCCTTTTTTTCTATAAGCTCTATATTAAACTGCGTGCGATTTTTACTTAAAATTTTATCCATTATCATACTATCAAGTGCTCTTCCAACTATGGAAATTCCTTGAAATTTAGCCCCAAAAGACAAAGCCAAAAGCTCCCAGTTACCATAATGAGCCGTAGTTACAATCAAGGGTCTTTTACTTTGCATTATATTTAAAATTTGCCCCTCATCATCAAAGCAAATTTTATTGACGATTTCTTCTTTGCTTGCATTTTGATTTTTGATAAAATCAATCCCAAATTTAGCAAAATTTTTATAGATATTAAGGCTAGTTTCATCACGCCATTTTTGATCTTTTTCAGGAAAACAAATTTTTAAGTTTATGTCAATGATTTTGCGGTGTTTGTGATTAAGCCTATAAGTGATCAAAGCAACCAAATTTACAAAAGAGTTTAAAAGCTTTGAAGGTAAAATCTTCACAAGGGCTTTTAATATATAAAAAAGGCTTAGATATACATAATTTATCATTTTTCTAAAAGCTCACAAGCAAGTTTAAAAATATCTTTTTCATCGATATTTTGTATGCAAAAATCACTCTTATCGATATGCTTTGAATGCAGTATTTTTTTACCTGCATTGATTGTTTTGTTGATATTTGTTTCATAGGTATTTCTTTGACTAGGAGTAGCACCAAAAATCGTTATAGAAGGCTTGTTTAGTGCAAAGGCCAAATGAGTAGGCCCACTATCATTTCCGATAATCAAATCACTTGCCTTAGTTAAAGCACAAAGCTCGCTTAAGCTTAATTTTGGCGCAAGTTCTATTTTCAAATGTTTTAAATTTAAAACTATATCTTTAGCAAAATTAAACTCATTAACATTGCCCCAACCAAGCATGATTTTTGCACTAGTAAAATACTCTAAAAGCATTCTACAAAGTAGTATCAAACGCTCTTTTGGGTAAATTTTATTAGGCATAGATGAGCCTATATGTATGAGTATATTTGGCGCACTTTCACTTAAAGAAAGCCTTTGTTCTAAGCTTTCTTTTAACTCATCATCTACACTAAAACAACTTTGTTTTAACTCTATATCGCTATGATCAAAATGCTCATTTAATACATAAGCTACCAAAGAAAGATTACGCACGATAATATTTTCTTCATAATTACACGCAAATTTATGCGTATAAAAATTGCTCGCAAAACCCTCTTTGATACTTTCTTGATCAAAACCAAAAGTATTAGCACATAAAAATTTACTCACTAAAGCAGATTTAATCAAACCTTGCAAGTCAATCACAACATCATATTTATTTTGTCTTGCTTCAAAAAGCATAGCAAAGACTTCTTTGAATTTTCTATCCTTTAAAGGCAGGGCATACACTTCATTAATCATTGGATGATCTTGCAATAATCCTGCAAATCTTGCATCTACAAACCAATCAATACTCGCCTTAGGATAATGCTTTTTAATAAATTGCAAAACAATTACCGCATGGATGATATCTCCAAGTGCAGATAACTTAACCAAACCTATTTTCATATGCTACTTTATTTTTAAATTTTCTGTTATGATTTTAACAAAGATTTTTTTAAAAAAAGGTTTATCATGCAAGAATATATTTGTGTTTTTGATTGTGAGAGCATTCCTGATGTAGAATTGATAAAACATCTTTATGATTTTAATGGCGATGATTTAAGCATTAGCAAGCAAGCTTTAGAAAGACAAAAAGAAGAAAGCGGAAGTGATTTTTTACCCCTGCCTTTTCATAAAGTTGTAAGCATTTGTGCAGTGATTGCAGATAAATTTGGAAATTTCATCAAAGTCAATAAAATCAAAGGCGACAACGAAAAACAAATGCTAGAAGAGTTTTTTAACTTCATAGACAAACACCAACCCCGCCTTGTAAGTTTTAATGGCAAAAGCTATGATATGCCTTTGCTTGTTATAAGAGCATTAAAATACAATATCAACGCAAGTGCTTATTTAGATGCAAGCGATAAATGGAATAACTACAAAAGTAAATTTGTAGAAAATAAACATTGTGATTTATTAGAATCTTTAGGAAGTTTTGGTCAAAAAGGCTTAAGACTTGACACGCTTTGTGCTATGGCAGGACTTCCTGGAAAATATGATGTGCATGGAAATGAAGTATTAGAACTTTTTTATCAAAACAAATTAGAAAAAATTCACGAATACTGCGAAAGTGATGTGTTAAACACCTATATGCTATTTTTAAAATACGAACTCATTAAAGGTAATTTAACCCAAGAAGATTATCTTAATATTTTAGAAAATTTCAAAGAAGAACTTTTGCAAAAACATAGCGATAAAAGCTATCAAAAGCCATTTTTAGAGGCCATAGAAAAAGAAAAGAGCAAGTTTTAAATTAATTAAGAAAAGTATATTAAAATAACTATTATTAAATATCGCAAAAAGGATAAAAATGAAAATTTTAATCACCGGTGGCGCAGGATACATAGGCTCTCATACTTTAAAACAATTTTTAGAAACAAATCATGAAATTTGTGTATTAGATAATCTTTCAAAAGGCAGTAAAAAAAGTTTGGATGAACTTTCTAAAATCAGACCTTTTAAGTTTTTTGAGCAAGATTTAAGCGATTATGCTGGGATTAAAAAACTTTTCAAAGAAGAAAAATTTGATGCAATTGTGCATTTTGCAGCTAGTATTGAAGTTCCTGAAAGTATGGAAAATCCTTTAAAATATTATATGAACAATACCGCAAACACAAGTAATCTAATCCAAACTTGTTTAGAAACAGGTGTGAAAAAATTCATTTTTTCTTCAACTGCAGCGACTTATGGAGAGCCACAAACTCCTATCGTAGATGAGCAAAGTCCATTAGCACCGATTAATCCTTATGGACAAAGCAAACTAATGAGCGAAAAAGTCTTGCAAGATGCTAATATGGCTAATCCTGAATTTAAATACTGCATTTTAAGATACTTCAATGTAGCAGGTGCTTGCATGAGTTATCCTATAGGTCAACGCTATCCAAAAGCTACTTTACTTATCAAGGTTGCTGCTGAAGTAGCCACAGGAAAAAGAGAAAAGCTTTATATTTTTGGCGATGATTATAATACTAAAGATGGCACTTGTATTAGAGATTTTATCCATGTTGATGATATTTCAAGTGCGCATTTAGCTGCTTTAGAATACCTAGAAAACAATGAAAGTAATATTTTCAATGTAGGCTATGGACATGGCTTTAGCGTAAAAGAAGTTATTGAAACTATGAAAAAAGTAAGTGGAGTAGATTTCACAGTAGAACTTGCACCAAAAAGAGCTGGAGATCCTTCTGTGCTTATTTCAAATGCTGATAAAATCAAAACCCTAACTAATTGGAAACCAAAATATGATAATTTAGAATTAATCTGTAAAAGTGCTTATGAGTGGGAAAAACAGTGTTAAAAAAACTTTTTTTCATACTCAATGCCCATGATAAGAAATTTTTATTTGCTTTGCTAATTTTTTCTATTTTCATAGGATTTATAGAAAGCTTTGCTATTTCTTTGATCATGCCTTTTGTATCAGTGGCGAGTAATTTTGAGCTTTTAGAAAAAAGCTCCTATTTTCAACCTGTATATGAGTATTTAAATTTACCAAGTTATAAGATTATTGCTTATTTTGGCTGTATATTAATCGCCTTTTATATTTTTAGAGCCTTTTTAAATGCCTTTTATTTTCATTTGCTTGCGCGTTTTTCTAAAGGGCGTTACCACAGCCTTGCTTGTCGTATTTTTGATAAATACCTACACCTTGAATATGAAAATTTTACTAACAAAAATCAATCAGAACTTTTAAAAACTATTACTCAAGAAGTATTTCATTTAAGCACTTTAATTAGTGCTTTTTTACTTATGCTAAGTGAAAGCTTTGTGGTGTTTTTACTTTATACTTTATTGCTAATTATCAACTATAAAATCACCCTAGCTTTAAGTGCTTTTTTACTTTTAAATGCTTTTATTTTGATTAAAATCCTCTCACCCTTGGTAAAAAAAGCTTCCATAGCTAGAGAAGAGGCGATGAAAAATTATTTTGAAATTTTAAATGCAAATTTAAACAACCTTAAAATCATCAAACTCAAAACCAAAGAACAAAGCACACAAAAACTTTATGAAATTCAAAGTGGGCTTTTTGCCAAAGCAAACATTAGCAATGAAAGCATGTCAAGCATTCCTAGAATTTACCTTGAAGGTATAGGTTTTTGTATGCTTTGTTTTATCGTAGTGTATTTAGTTTTAAGATATGAAAGTGATATTTCATCTATCTTAGCAACTATTACTATTTTTGTGGTGGCTCTTTATAGGCTTATGCCAAGTGCTAATCGTATCATCACAAGTTATAATGAAATTACATATTATAAAAACTCTTTAGATATTATTTATAACATGCTCAATGAAAAAGAAGAAAAGCTAGGCGATGAAAGTATTGAATTTAAAGAAAAAATCGTTTTGAAAAATCTTTTCTTTGCTTATAAGGGTAAGAAAAACTTATTTAAAAATTTAAATTTTGAGCTTAATAAAAATGAAAAAATCGCTTTTATAGGTAAAAGTGGAAGTGGTAAAAGTACTTTAGTTGATCTTATCATAGGACTTTTAAAACCAAGCGATGGAGCTATTTTTGCAGATGGAATTAAGCTTGATGAGAGCAATATAAAAAGTTTTAGAAGTAAAATTGGCTACATACCTCAACAAATTTATCTTTTTAATGATTCTATTGCTAAAAATATTAGCTTTGGAGAAGAAGTAGATGAAGCGCTTTTACACAAAGTGATCAAACAAGCTAATCTTGAAAGCTTTGTAAATTCACTTGAAGATGGAGTGCATACTAAGGTAGGTGATTCAGGTTCGTTTTTAAGTGGAGGCCAAAGACAAAGAATAGCCATAGCAAGAGCGCTTTATCAACAACCTGAAATTTTAGTTTTAGATGAAGCAACTAGCGCTCTTGATCAAGAAAGTGAAGCAAAAATCATGGAAGAAATCTATAAAATTTCAAAAGATAAAACTCTCATCATCATAGCCCATAGGCTCTCAACCATACAAGGTTGTGATAGAGTATTTGAAGTAAAACATGGGCATTTAAAGGAACAAGTATGAAAATCACTTTCATCATAGCTACTTTAAATTCAGGCGGTGCTGAAAGAGTATTAGTCACTTTAGCTAATGAACTTTGCAAAAATCATGAAATAAATATTATTAAATTTCACAAAGAAGACTCTTTTTACAAGCTTGAGCCAAAAATCAAACTTTTTACCCTAGAGCAGTTTGACTTTTCCACTCTTTATAATAAAATAGCCTCGCGTATTAAAAAATTCAAAGCCTTAAAACAAGCACTTAAAGACCACAAAAGCGATATTTTTATCTCATTTTTAGATACAACTAATATTGCTTGCATTTGGGCAAACAAAGGTTTAAATACACCTTTAATCATTAGCGAACATAGCTCTTATACTTATTTAAAATCTAAAATTTGGAAGTTTTTACGCCGTATAAGTTTTCCTCATGCAAATGCTTTAACCGTGCTAAGTAATGATGATAAAAATTACTATGAAAACTTTGTTAAAAAAGTTATCAATATGCCAAATCCTTGTCATTTTAGCCCTATTAAAGAAAATTTAGAAAAAGAAAATAATGTCATTTTCGTAGGCAGACTTGATCATAATAAAAATGCTTCTATGTTTTTAAAAGCCATAGCAAGGCTAGATACAAATTTACAAAAACAATACAACTTTTTCATAGCAGGCGATGGAGAATTAAGACAAGATTTAGAACAAGAAGCCAAGAATTTAAATATCAAAGTTAATTTTCTAGGTAAAATTGAAAATATGCAAGATCTTTATAAAAAAGCAAAAATAATCTGCCTTTGCTCTTTCATAGAAGGCTTGCCAACAGTTTTACTTGAAAGTTTATATTATCAAGTAGCGCGCATTAGCACTAAATACACAAGCGGTCATAAAGATTTAATTGATGATGGAAAAGATGGATTTTTAGTAGATTTAGATGATGAAAAAGCTTTAAGCGAAAAACTCGCACTTTTAATGCAAGATGAAAATTTAAGAAAAACACTAGCGCTTAATGCACAGCAACGATGTAAAGATTATGAAGTGGCCAATGTAGCACAAAAATGGCTTGATTTAATCAAAGAAGTAAGGGTTTAAAATGAAAAAACTAGCAATTTTTATTTATTCTTTAGGAAGCGGTGGCGCTGAAAGGGTTGTATCTACACTATTACCTGTGTTAAATTTAAAATATGAAATACATTTAATTTTAATGAATGATAAAATATCATATGATATTCCTGAAGTTAATATCCACTACCTTGAAAAATCAAGTCCAAGTGAAAGTAACTTAGCTAAATTTTTAAAACTACCTTTGCTAGCTATGAAATACAAAAAACTTTGTGAAGATTTAAAAATCAATTTGCAATTTGTATTATTAAATAGACCTAATTATATTGCGTTAATGGCAAAATCCCTAGGACTTAAATCAACCCTTATTATCAATGAATGTACCACTCCAAGTGTAATTTATAAACATAATAATCTAAATTCTTTTATCAATAAATTTCTTATTAAAAAACTTTATAACAAAGCAGATTTAATCTTAGCAAATTCTATAGGAAACAAAGAAGATTTAATACAAAATTTCAATATAGAGGCTAAAAAATGCGATATTTTATACAATGCCATAGACTTAGAAAACATCATAGAAAAATCTAAAGAAAAAATAGACTTTAAAGATCCTTTTATATTAAGTGTTGGAAGGCTTGATCATGGTAAAAATCATGCTATGCTTATAAGAGCTTATGCAAAAGTTAAAACTGATTTAAAATTAGTCATTTTAGGCGAGGGCATTTTAAAAGATGAGCTTTTAGCTTTAATAGAAACTTTAAATTTAAAAAACAAAGTCTTTTTACTAGGTTTTGATAAAAATCCTTATAAATACATGAGCAAATGTGACTTTTTTGCTTTTGCTTCAAGTTTTGAAGGTTTTTCTAATGTTTTAATCGAATGCCTAGCTTGTAATACTGCCGTGCTTTGCACTGATCATAAAAGTGGGGCAAGGGAGCTATTTTTAGATGATGAGTTTGGACTTTTAGTAAAAGTAGATGATGAAAAAGCCATGCAAGAAGGCTTAGAAAAAATGTGCAATGATGAAGCATTAAAAGCTTCATATAGACAAAAGGCTTTTTTGCGTGCAAAAGAATTTGATAAAATTAGCGTAGCAAAGCAATTATTTGAATTTTTCAACAAGGCATAAAATGAAACTACGACAAAATTTCACTGATAATAATTCTATAAAATATACCTGTATTTTAATCCTTATAGCCTTTGCTTTTAGTGTTTTGTGTAGGTTATACTGGGTGGCTTGGGCAAGTGAGTTTTATGAGTTTTTCTTTAATGATCAACTCATGATTACTACTAATGATGGCTATGCTTTTGCAGAAGGTGCAAGAGATATGATAGCAGGTTTTCATCAACCTAATGACTTATCTTATTTTGGAAGCTCACTTTCTACTTTAACTTATTGGCTTTATAGTATTTTACCTTTTAGCTTTGAAAGTATTATTTTATATATGAGTACTTTTTTTGCTTCTTTGATTGTTGTGCCTATTATATTAATCGCAAGAGAGTATAAACTCACTACTTATGGCTTTATAGCAGCCTTACTTGGAAGCATTGCAAATAGTTATTATAACCGCACTATGAGCGGGTATTATGATACTGATATGCTAGTGTTAGTTTTACCAATGCTTGTTTTGCTTACTTTTATACGCTTAACTATTAATAAAGACATTTTTACCCTACTTTTGAGTCCAATTTTCATCATGATTTATTTGTGGTGGTATCCATCAAGTTATTCTTTAAATTTTGCCATGATAGGACTTTTTGGTCTTTATACTTTAGTATTTCATAGAAAAGAAAAGATTTTTTATCTAGCTATTGCTTTAATGATCATAGCTTTAAGTATGCTAGCATGGCAATATAAACTTGCTTTAATTGTATTGTTATTTGCTATTTTTGCCTTTAAAGAAGAAAAAATTAATTTTTATATGGTTTGGGCTTTGATTTTTATTAGCATTTTGATATTACATTTAAGTGGTGGTTTAGATCCTGTTTTATATCAACTTAAATTTTATGTTTTCAAAGCTTCTGATGTGCAAAATTTAAAAGATGCTGCCTTTATGTATTTTAATGTTAATGAAACTATTATGGAAGTAAATACTATCGATCCTGAAGTATTTATGCAAAGAATTAGCTCTAGTGTTTTAGTATTTATCCTTTCTTTTATAGGTTTTATCTTACTTTGCAAAGATCACAAAAGTATGCTTTTGGCTCTACCTATGCTTGCACTAGGTTTTATGGCTTTAAGAGCTGGACTTAGATTTACCATTTATGCAGTTCCTGTGATGGCTTTGGGTTTTGGGTATTTTTTATATACATTTTTTAATTTTTTAGAAAAAAAACAAATCAAACTTAATCTAAAAAATAAAAACATCTTGCTCATACTCATTGCATTTTTTAGTATAAGTCCTGCCCTAATGCATATTTATTATTATAAATCCTCTACTGTTTTTACTTCTTATGAAGCTAGTATTTTAAATAATTTAAAAAATAAAGCTCAAAGAGAAGATTATGTCGTTGCTTGGTGGGATTATGGTTATCCAATACGCTATTATAGCGATGTAAAAACCTTAATCGATGGTGGAAAACACCTAGGAAAAGATAATTTTTTCTCATCTTTTGTCTTAAGTAAAGAACAAATTCCAGCAGCCAATATGGCAAGACTTAGCGTAGAATACACTGAAAAATCTTTCAAAGAAAATTATCCTGATGTTTTAAAAGCTATGGTAAGAGATTATAACCAAACAAGTGCTAAAGATTTTTTAGAAAGTTTAAATGATAAAGATTTTAAATTTGATACCAATAAAACTAGAGATGTATATATTTACATGCCTTATAGAATGTTGCGTATCATGCCCGTGGTAGCACAATTTGCAAATACAAATCCTGACAATGGAGAGCAAGAAAAAAGTTTATTTTTCTCTCAAGCTAATGCCATAGCTCAAGATAAAACAACAGGTTCTGTTATGCTTGATAATGGAGTAGAAATTATTAATGATTTTAGAGCTTTAAAACTAGAAGGTACAACTATACCTTTAAAAGCTTTTGTAGATATAGAATCCATCACTAATGGCAAATTTTATTACAATGAAATTGATTCAAAAGCTCAAATTTATTTACTCTTTTTAAGAGAATATAAAAGCTTTGTGATTTTGGATGAAAATCTTTATAATAGTGCCTACATACAAATGTTTTTATTAAATCAATACGATCAAGATTTATTTGAGCAAGTCACTAATGATGCAAGAGCGAAAATTTATAGGCTAAAAAGATGAAAATAGGAATTTTAACCCATAGCGCAATGAGTGTGTATTATTTTCGTCTTGCACTCATTAGAGCTTTAGAAAAAAATAATCATGAAGTTATAATCATCACTCCAAAAGATGATTTTGCTATTAAGTTACAAGAGCTAGGCTATAAGGTTTGCTTTTATGATTTAGCTAGATCAAGTGTCAATCCTTTAATTGTTTTTAAAAATCTACTTAGTTTAAAAAATACACTCAAAAGTTTAAATTTAGATCTTTTACAAACAAGCGCTCACAAAAGCAATACAACAGGTATTATAGCGGCTAAAATGGCGGGCATTAAATACACTTTTGGTTTGGTTGAAGGCTTAGGAAGTTTTTACATAGATGATGATTTTAAAAGCAAATTAGTAAGAATAAGCATTAATTTACTTTATAAAATTTCTTTTAAACTTGCAAATGGTTTTATTTTTGTCAATGAAAGCAATGCTTTATTTATGAAAAATTTAGGCTTAAAAGAAGAAAAAATCAAAATCATCAAATCCGTAGGGCTAAATTTAAAACAATTTTTACCTTTAAAAATTAGCACAGAAGAAAAACAAGCTTTTTTAAAAGAACACAATATGCCTGATAAACCTATCGTTTTAATGATTTCAAGAGCACTTTGGCATAAAGGAATTAAAGAATTTTATGAAGCAAGCCAAATTTTAAAAGATAAGGCAAATTTTGTTTTAGTGGGTGGAAGAGATGATAATAAATCTTGTGCACCATTAGAATTTTTAAACTCAAATGATGTTTTTTATCTTGGCACAAGAAGTGATATTGCACATTTATTAAATTTATGCGATATTTTTGTTTTACCAAGTTATAAAGAAGGCTATCCAAGAACGGTTTTAGAAGCACAAGCTTGTAAAAAAGCATGCGTGGTAAGTGATGCTGAGGGTTGCATTGAAGCAGTGAATAATGCCATAGACGGTTTAATTTGTAAAAGCAAAGATAGCAAGGATTTAGCTGAAAAAATAGCAGTTTTACTAGAAGATGAAAAACTAAAAAATACTTTAGCACAAAATGCTTTTCTTAGAGCGCAAAATTATGATGAAAATATCATAGCTTTGAAATATCTTGACTTTTATAGGGGTTTTATAAATGTATAAAAATGGTTTAAAGCGTGTTTTTGACTTTTTTTTGGCTTTGATTTTATTGATTATTTTTTTACCCTTTATAGTGCTTATAGGTATTGTTTTAAAAATCGTTCAAGGAAGTGTGCTTTTTAAACAAACAAGACCAGGATTAAATGAAAAAATTTTTTATATTTATAAATTTAAAACTATGAGTGATGAAACCGATGAAAATGGAGAATTACTTCCTGATGAATTACGCTTAAAGCCTTTTGGTAAGCTAGTTAGAAGCTTGAGTTTAGATGAATTACCGCAGCTTTTTAATGTATTAAAAGGCGATATGAGCTTCATAGGCCCAAGACCTTTACTTGTAGAATACTTGCCCTTATACAATCAAGAGCAAAAAAAACGCCACGATGTAAGACCAGGCATTACAGGTTGGGCACAGATTAATGGACGCAATGCTATTTCTTGGGAGCAAAAATTTAAATATGATGTAGAATATGTGCAAAATTGCTCTTTTTTATTTGATCTTAAAATCTTTTTTATGACCATTGTTAAAGTTTTAAAAAGAAGTGGGGTTAATAAAGAAGGAGTAGCTACAACGGATAAATTCAATGGACACAACTAAAAGTATTTATATATATGGTTCTAGTGGGCATGGTTTAGTCTGTGCTGATGTAGCTAGAAATTTAGGATATGAAAAAATCATCTTTTTGGATGATAATAAAGGCTTAAAATATCACTCCAATTTAGAAAAACACGATATGTTTATTGCTATTGGTGCAAACTCTATTAGAGAAAAACTTTTCAAAAAAGCAAAAGATGATGGATTTAGATTAGTTAATTTGATACACAAAAGTGCTATTATTAGCCCAAGTGCTTTTTTAGATGATGAGGGTATTTTAATCATGCCAAATGTCGTAGTTAATGCTAAAGCTAGTATTGCAAAAGGTGTGATTTTAAATACTGCTTGTGTGATTGAGCATGAGTGTTTTGTAGATGAGTTTAGCCATATTAGTGTTGGAACTAAACTAACAGGAAATGTAAAAATAGGAAAGCGTTGTTTTTTAGGAGTTAATTCAAGTGTTATTCCTTGTATAAGTTTAAATAATGATATAACTTTAGGCGCAGGAGCAGTTGTAGTTAAAAACTTAACTTCTAAAGGCATTTATGCTGGAGTTCCTGCCAAGAAAATAAAGGAGGTAAAATGAGATTTTTTCTATCAGCACCACATATGAGTGGAAAAGAATTAGAATACATACACAAAGCTTTTGAAAGTAATTATATAGCACCTTTGGGTGAGTTTGTTAATGCCTTAGAACAAAGTATTAAAGATTATACAAAAAGTTCTAACGCACTTGCTCTAAATGCAGCCACTGCAGCTATTCATTTAGCTTTAAGAGTTTTGGGCATCAAAGAAGGCGATATAGTTCTAGCTTCAAGTTTTACCTTTATTGCTTCAGTAGCGCCTATTTCTTACATGAATGCTACGCCTGTATTTATTGATTGTGATGAAACTTATAATTTAGATGTAAATTTATTAAAAAAAGCTATCAAAGAAAGTCCTAAAAAGCCAAAAGCTCTCATTTTAACACACCTTTATGGTAATGCTTCTAAAATGGATGAGATTGTCCAAATTTGTAAAGAAAATGAGATTTTTTTAATCGAAGATGCTGCTGAAGCTTTGGGAAGTTTTTACAAAAATAAAGCTTTAGGTACTTTTGGGGATTTTGGAGTATATTCTTTTAATGGTAATAAAATCATCACAACAGGTGGTGGTGGCATGCTTGTGAGTGAAAATCATGCTAATCTTGAAAAAGCAAGATTTTATAGTACCCAAGCTAGAGAAAATTGCCTTCATTATGAGCATAAAGAATATGGCTATAATTATAGAATGAGCAATATCTTAGGTGCAATCGGTACTGCTCAAATGGAAGTTTTAGAAGAAAGAGTGTGTAAAAAGCGTGAAATTTATAGCTGGTATAAAGAATTTTTAAGTGGAACTTTTACTTTTTTAGATGAGCTTGAAAATACCAAGTCAAATCGCTGGTTAAGCACTGCTTTACTTGATTTTGATTTAAATAAACTTAATACTTATAAAAAACATTGTATATGTGAAAATAAAAATGTTCAAATTCAAGATAAAATTTTAAAAATCATACAAGTTTTAAAAGATAATAAAATCGAAAGTCGTCCACTTTGGAAGCCAATGCATTTGCAAGAACTTTACAAAGGCTGCGATGCTTACTTAAATGGTAATAGTGAGTTTTTCTTTAGTAATGGAATTTGCCTTCCAAGTGCAACTACTATGAGCAAAGCTGATGTAGAGGAAGTTTCTACTTTAATCTTAAACACCTTAAAGGACTAAGATGGATTATAAAAGCAAACGCTTAGGATTTTTTCTAGGCGCTGATATTTTACTTTTTGTTATAAGTATTTATTTGTCTTTTTCTTTACGCTTTAGTGCAGACATCCCAAGTGAATTTTATGAAGGTATGTTTAAAAGTGCTGTGATTTTGATTTTACTTAAAATCATTTTTCTAGCTTTTTTTAAAATTTATCAAGTTGCTTGGAGATTTTTCTCCCTTAATGAAGCGCGTAAATTAGTCATCGCTTTAGCTTTGGCTGAGCTTGTATTTTTAGCAATTTATTATTTTTATGATGATTTTTTTAATCCTTTTCCAAGAAGCGTTATAGGAATAGACTTTGTTTTATCTTGTATGCTAATTGGAAGTTTGCGTATAAGCAAAAGAATGATAGTTGATTTTAGAAAGCCAAAATACAACGAAGAACATCCTTGTATAGTAGTTGGCGCTACTTCAAAGGCTTTGCATTTATTAAAAGGAGCTAAAGAAGGGAGCTTAGGACTTTTCCCTGTAGCTGTGGTAGATGAGCGTAAAAATTTAATAGGTACTTATTGTGATAAATTTATAGTTGAAGAAAAAGAAGCAATCAGAAAATATACCGCTGAAGGAATTCATACTGCTATCATTGCTTTAAAACTTGAGCAAGAAGAATTAAAAAAGCTTTTTGACGAACTCATTGCTTATGGGATTAATGATATAAAGCTTTTTTCTTTTACGCAAAATGAAGCAAGAGATATAAGTATCGAAGATTTATTAGCGCGTAAGCCAAAAGATTTGGATAATGCTTGCGTGATTGATTTTATCAAAGATAAAGTAGTTTTAGTTAGTGGAGCTGGTGGAACTATAGGAAGTGAACTTTGCAAACAATGCATTAAATTTGGTGCAAAACACTTAATCATGCTTGATCATAGTGAGTATAATTTATATAAAATAAATGAAGAATTAAGCTTACATAAAGAAAAAATCGAACCTATTATGATGAGTATATTAGACAAAGAAGCGTTGGAAAAACTTTTACAAGAAAAAAACATAGATTTGATTTTACATGCAGCAGCTTACAAACATGTGCCTTTATGTGAGCAAAATCCACATTCAGCTATTTTAAATAACATCATTGGTACTAAAAATTTAATCGATCTTGCAAAAGCTTATAAAGTTGCTAAATTTGTTATGATAAGCACCGATAAGGCTGTAAGACCGACTAACATCATGGGTTGCACAAAAAGAATTTGTGAACTTTATACATTAAGCTCAAGTTGTGAAAATTTTGAAGTAGCTTGTGTGCGTTTTGGTAATGTTTTAGGATCAAGTGGAAGTGTAATACCTAAATTTAAAGCTCAAATTGCAGCTAATGAGCCACTTACTCTTACTCATCCTGATATAGTGCGTTATTTTATGTTAGTAGATGAGGCTGTACAACTTGTTTTACAAGCTGCGGCTATTGCCAAAGGTGGAGAATTATTTGTACTTGATATGGGTGAGCCTGTTAAAATCATGGATTTAGCTAAAAAAATGCTTTTACTTTCTAATAAAAAGTTAGAAATCAAAATCACTGGACTTAGAAAAGGTGAAAAACTTTACGAAGAGCTTTTAATCCATGAAAATGATTTAAAAACTCAATATGAAAGTATATTTGTTACCACTAGTGATCTTAAAGATTTAAAAATTTTAAATCAAGAAATAGAAAAATTACTCCAAAGCACAGATCCTGCAAAAGTTTTAAAGGAGATTGTGCCTGAATTTAATCACAATAAAAACGGAGAGTGATTAAATTCTAATTTTATTTTAAAATGATATAATATAAACTTTTAATTGATTAATAAAAATAAAAACGATACAATTACAGTTTTATGTAATTACATCAAGATAAAGGAAAAAAAGTGAAGTTATTAGTAGTTGATGATAGTTCTACCATGAGAAGAATAATCAAAAATACCCTTGTAAGATTAGGCCACAAGGATGTTTTAGAAGCTGAACACGGGGTTGAAGCTTGGGATTTACTTTCACAAAATGATGATATTAAAATTTTAATTACTGACTGGAATATGCCTGAAATGAATGGCTTGGAATTAGTAAAAAAAGTAAGAGCAGAAGAAAAATATGCTGATATGCCAATTATTATGGTAACTACAGAAGGTGGCAAAGCAGAAGTTATCACCGCCTTAAAAGCAGGCGTAAATAACTATATTGTAAAACCTTTTACTCCTCAAGTGTTAAAAGAAAAACTTGAAGATGTTTTAGGAACAAACGAAGGCTAATTATAAGTTTTTATGCAAACACATTATTACGAACTTTTTTTTCAAACAGACAAGGAATATTTAGATTTATTCCTTGATCTTATCTTTTCTCTAGAGATAGACGCTATAGAAGAAAAAAACAATGGTATTTATATAAGATCAGAAGAAGATATAGAACTCATTAAAATAGCCTTGCATGATTTTCATCAAAAATTATGTCAAAAACTAAATACTCATATTAATTTCCACTCTACCTTAGAAAAAAAAGAAAATAAAAATTGGATAGAAGAGTATAAAAAAGGTATACAAGCTTTGACGATCGATAATATCCATATTCACACCACTTGGCAAGAAGCTAAACAAGATAAAATTAATATCATTATAGATCCTGCTCTAGCTTTTGGCTCAGGACATCATGAGAGTACTTATACTTGTATAGAATTTCTACAAAAATATACAGATAATTCCAAATTTTGTTTAGATGTGGGTTGTGGAAGTGGAATTTTAAGCATTATCATGGCAAAACTTGGAGCCAAAGTACAAGCTTGCGATACAGATGAATTAGCTATAGTTGCAAGTAAAGAAAACGCAAAATTAAATCAAGTTAGCTTTGATGATATTTGGATAGGTTCTATTAATAAAAGCTTACATAAATATGATATAGTTGTGGCAAATATCATTGCCGATATATTGATCATACTAGAAAAAGATCTTAAAGAAAAAACCAAAGAAGGTGGAATTTTGATCTTATCTGGTATATTAAATAAATATGAAGAAAGGATTAAAAATAAATTCAAAGATTTCACTTTGTTAGAATGCAAACACAAAGGAGAATGGTTGAGTTTAGTTTATAAAAAGGAATTGCAATAATGAATAAAAAACCAAATGATTTAAAAGATAATCAAAACAATAATAACTTTTTTAACAAAAATCCCATTTTTATTTTTGCTATTTTTGCCATTGTGATGATTCTTTTATTTAAAGGATTTTCAGATGATGGTAGCATGGGTATTATGGGCGGAGAAAACACTAAAAAAGTTACTTATTCTGAATTAAAAACTTTAATTGAAAATAATCAAATTGCCCAAGTTAATATAGGTCAAACTACTATAAAAGCTGTATCTAAAGCAGGAAATATGGTATATATTACCAAAAAAGTTCCAAATGATGCTACTTTTGTTCCTTTACTTGACTCAAAAGGCGTTTCCTATGGTGCTTTTAATGAAAGCAATTGGTTTATAGATATCTTACTTTCTTGGGTTTTGCCAGTATTTATTTTCTTTGGTATATGGATGTTTTTAGCTTCTCGTATGCAAAAAAATATGGGTGGATCTATACTTGGTATAGGAAGTTCTAAAAAACTTGTAAATTCAGAAAAACCGAAGGTTAAATTTAATGATGTTGCAGGTGTTGAAGAAGCAAAAGAAGAAGTTAAAGAAATTGTTGATTTTCTAAAATATCCTGAAAGATACATCAATCTTGGAGCAAAAATTCCAAAAGGACTTTTGCTTGTTGGTCCTCCAGGTACAGGTAAAACTTTGCTTGCAAAAGCAGTGGCAGGCGAAGCTGATGTGCCATTTTTTAGCGTATCAGGTTCATCTTTTATAGAAATGTTTGTAGGAGTTGGTGCTTCTAGAGTAAGAGATTTATTTGAAAATGCTAAAAAAGAAGCTCCAGCTATTGTATTTATAGATGAAATCGATGCTATAGGTAAATCACGTGCAGCAAGCGGTATGATGGGCGGAAATGATGAAAGAGAGCAAACTTTAAATCAACTTCTAGCTGAAATGGATGGTTTTGGTACCGAAAGCTCACCAGTAATTGTTCTAGCAGCGACAAATCGCCCTGAAGTACTTGATGCAGCACTACTTAGACCGGGGCGTTTTGATAGGCAAGTTTTGGTAGATAAGCCTGATTTTAAAGGTAGATGTGATATTTTAAAAGTCCATATGAAAGATGTTAAAATTTCACCTGAAGTAAAAGTAGAAGATATTGCAAGATTAACAGCAGGTCTTGCGGGTGCTGATTTGGCAAATATCATTAATGAAGCAGCTTTGCTTGCAGGTAGAGATTCTAAAAAACATGTGGAACAAAAAGACTTGGTAGAGGCAGTAGAAAGAGCCATAGCAGGACTTGAGAAAAAATCACGCAGAATTAATGATAAAGAGAAAAAAATCGTAACTTATCATGAGTGCGGCCATGCTTTAATAGCTGAAACTACAAAAGGTGCTAAAAAAGTAAGTAAAGTTTCTGTTATTCCTCGTGGTTTAGCAGCTTTAGGATATACACTCAATACCCCTGAAGAAAATAAATTTTTAATGCAAAAACATGAACTTTTAGCTGAAGTTGATGTGCTTTTAGGAGGACGTGCGGCTGAAGAAATTTTCATTAAAGAAATTTCAACAGGCGCAAGCAATGACCTTGAGCGTGCAACTGATATTATCAAAGCTATGATTTCTATGTATGGTATGAGTGAAATTGCTGGCTTAATGGTACTTGAAAAGCAAAGAAATACTTTCTTAAGTGGCGGGCAAACTGTAAAAGATTATTCTGATAAAATGGCTCAAGATTTAGATGAGTATGTAAAGAAAACATTGGATGAACGCTATGCGGGTGTAAAAGAAATTTTAAAAACCTATAGCGGTGCTATAGAGGTGATGGTACAAGCACTCTATGAAGAAGAAACTATTGATGGTGCCAAAGTAAGAGAGATTATTAAAAACTATGAAGAAGAAAATAATCTTCCAACACGCCTAGAAGAAAAAGAGCAAGAAGCTACTAAGGAAGACTAATGAAAACAAATTTTATTGCAAAAACTGGTTGGAGTTTGCTTATAGTTCTAGCTATAGTTTTTGCAATATTTCAATTTATATGGGGATTTTCTTGGCTTTTATGGTGTATTTTTATATTTTTTATTTATCTTTTTAGAACTAAAAAAATTGATTATATAGCAGATCCAAACACCATTATAGCTCCCATAGAAGGAAAAATCAAATGTATCAAAACAAGCTCATATAAAGAGCTTGGCGAGTGTATAGAAGTGCAAATTATCAATAATATTTTTTCCCAAGGAAATATCATAGCTCCGCTTGATATGAATATAGAAGAAACTAGAATAAGGCATGGACTTTTTTTATGTCCATTTATGAAAAATACAAATTTAATGGGTGAAAGAATGTTATTTTTAGCTAATTCCAAGAGCAAACAATGGGCATTACGCGTTATTTTTGGAGCATTAAATAGAAAAGCTCATATTGATGATTTTGGTCATCATTTAAGCCATGGACAAAACATAGGTTTTATGTTTGATGGTAGTGTGAGTTTATTACTTCCAAAAGACACTAGAATTTGCGTAAATGAAAATGATAAAGTACGCATTGGTACATTAATAGGGTATTTAAATCCATGAATTTTAAACTAATTTATATTTTACCTAATCTTTTTACAGCCGCTTCCATATTTTTAGGTATTATTTCAGTGATTGCTTCTATTAATCAAAACTTTGATAAAGCATTAATTTATATCATTTTATCATTAATTTGCGATGGTTTAGATGGACGCGTTGCAAGAGCTACCAACTCTACTTCTAAATTTGGAGTTGAGTTTGACTCACTAGCTGATTTAATAGCCTTTGGTGTAGCACCTGCTATGCTTTTTTATATGAGCATAGGTTATGAATATGGTCGTTTTGGCTCATTAATAGCTGGTTTATTTGTAGTTTTTGGCGCTATACGCTTGGCAAGATTTAATGTCACAACAGGAACTTATGAACCATCGGTTTTCATAGGTCTACCTATACCAACAGCAGCAGTTGTAAGTGCTTTATGGGTAAGTGCTTATTTATATTATGATTTTTTACATGATTTTTCTTTAATAATAATATGTATCCAAATGCTTCTAGCCTTTTTAATGGTAAGCAACATAAGGTATCCAAGTTTTAAGAAAATCGATTTAAAAAGAGCAAATGTTTTGAAGGTGTTAATCCTTTTAGTAATTTTATTTTCTATGCTTTATCTGTATTTTTTAGAAAGTGCATTGATTATTGCTAGTTTATATGTGCTTTATGGGATTGTTCGTAGTTTTTTTACCCTAGCTCGTAAATTTAAAAAATATTAATTTTACTTTCACTTCATTTTCTATCAATATACTTTTTATTATTTTTCAAAAAGGAGTAAAAATGAATAAAAACAAATTATTCAGACAAATTCACATTTACATTAGTTTATTTTTCTTACCACTTGCATTTTTATATGCAATCACAGGTTTTGCTTATATAGCTGGTTTTGATGGAGAAAGTGGAGCTAAAATTCAAAATTACAAAGTTCAAGCTATTATTCAAGAGGGTGCTGAAGCTGAATTTTTAATTGATTTTTTAAAGAAAAACAACTTAAAAATTCCTTCATCTTTGGAACCAGAGCTCAACAAAAAAGGCGATGGCATAGAGATTGGGACTATAAATTATATAGCAAGTATTATAAAATTAGATGAGAATGACTATGAAATTACAACAAAAGATAGAAGCTTGCTTGGAAATATGATTTTGCTTCATAAAGATAAAGGTATGTGGTACTTTTCTGTACTTGGGTTAGCTTTTGCACTTGCTATGATAATACTTTATATTTCAGGACTTTTAATCACTATCATAGCTATACGCAAAGATAGAGGTAAACAAATAGCAGTTTTAGGTGCTGGTTTTATTATAACTTTAATCATAGCTTATTTCAGTGTATAAATTTAAGGTATATCTTATAAACAATAAGATATACTTTCCCTTTTAATACGGACAGATGGGTGAGTGGCTGAAACCACACCCCTGCTAAGGGTGCAGATCTTAACGGGTCTCGAGGGTTCAAATCCCTCTCTGTCCGCCACCTTATAAATTTCATTTTATTTCATCTATTTTAGTAATTTTTATTGTTATAATTAATACCATCAAAACTTAATAAATCTAAAGGCAAGCTTCACATACTATGCAAATTTACGCTTCTATTGACTTGAAATCTTTTTATGCATCAGCTGAGTGCGTTTTAAGAAATTTAGATCCTTTAACAACTAATCTTATTGTAGCAGATGAAACAAGAACGGACAAAACCATCATACTAGCAGTTTCACCCGCGTTAAAAACTTACAATATACCCGGTAGATTAAGACTTTTTGAGTTTAAACAAAAAATCCATTCAATCAACCAAGAAAGACTAAAACAAGCTCAAAAACACCACTTTAAAGCTAAAAGTTTTAGTATATTAGAACTTGAAAATGATTTAAATTTAGAATTAGACTACATTATTGCTAAGCCCAGAATGGCTACTTATATAGAATTTAGCACAAAAATATACAGCATTTATTTGAAGTATTTTGATGCTAAAGATATTCATATATACTCTATTGATGAAGTTTTTATCGATCTTAGTTCTTATCTTGAAAAATACAAACTTTCAGCTTATGAGCTACTTACTAAGGTTTTACTTGATATTTCACACACAAGTAAAATCACCGCAACAGCAGGTATAGGCACAAATTTATACTTAGCTAAAATTGCTATGGATATACTCGCTAAAAGACAAAAAGTAGATGAAAATGGCTTGCTTATAGCCTTTTTAGATGAAAAATTATACAGATATAAATTATGGCAGCATAAACCTTTAAAAGATTTTTGGCGTATAGGTAAAGGCATTGCCTTAAAACTTGCGAATTTAAACATTCATACTATGGGAGATCTTGCAAGATTTTCTTTAAAACACGAAGCTTTGCTTTATAAACACTTTGGTGTTAATGCTGAATTATTAATCGATCATGCATGGGGTATTGAAACTTGCACAATGAAAGATATTAAAAATTACAAATCACAAAATCACTCTAAAATCATGGCTAAGGTTTTGCCTTTTGCATATGATAATAATCAAACAATAAAAGTTTTAAAAGAACTTGTCGATCATTTAGTGCTTGAACTTATACAAAATAACCTTAAAACAAACCATATCACGCTAGATATACAATATGATAAAAGCAATTTAGAAAATTCAAGTATTTTGGGTTCTTACAAAGGAGCTATTACTAAAGATAATTATGGAAGAACTATACCTAAAAATGCTCACGGAAGTATGAATTTAGAAAATTTTACCCATTCTTTAAAAATCATCAATAAAAAAGCCTTGGAACTTTTTTGCAAAATCAGCGATAAAAACTTAAGCATTAGAAAAATCAGCCTAAGTTTAAATAATATCACAGATAAAGCTCAAGAAAATTTCCAAGAATTAAATTTATTTAGTGATTTTAATGTAATTTCACAAGAAAAAAATCAACTTGAAAAAGAAGAAAAGCTCCAAAAAGCAAGACTTCAAATCATACAAAAATTTGGTAAAAAAGCTATTTTAAAAGCTTCAAGCTTGGATGATGAGACTAAAGAAATTACTTCTTTAATAGGAGGTCATAATGCATGATGATTATAAAGATATAATAGATATAAAATATCAAAAATCAAAACAATTTCCACCAATGTCAAGAGAAAAAAGAGCGGCACAATTTGCTCCATTTTCAGTACTAAATGGCTTTAGTAAAGCTATTTTAAAAACGCAAAAAGATATGGAAAAAGCATTAGAAAATAGTAAATATCAAGAAGAAAGCTAAGTTCTTCTTGATAAAATTTTATTTTGCATTAGAGTATTTTTCAAACTCTCCACTTTCATCGATTTCATTGCCATAAAGTTTGTGTAATTCATAGTAGTATTTTACAAATTCCTTACACTCTTCATCAAGCGGTAAAAACACCTCATCTTCTAAAACACAAAATTCATCTAAATAATTTTTAGCATCTTCTTTTAACATATAATGTCTTGCTAGCTTATAATAATTTTGCATAAACACAGCCTTAAAACTCTCGTAAGCTTCCTCATCAAATTTAATGTTTAATTTCTCATTTGCAAAAGATAACACCCCTGATTTAAACAACAATGACAAATGAATCAAACCTTCTGTATAATAAGGCTTAACCTCCTCTACTCTTTGCCAAGCAATTAATCCTATAGCCCTTTTAATAAGCTCATAAAATACAGGAAGCTTTAAATCATCTTCTTCATGTAAAAAGAAATTTACAAGCCCGCCCGCAGTAGCTTTAAACTCTTCTATATTTTTAAACACACCACTTTCATTCATTTTCTTTTCGCTATCATTTGCCACAAAGAAAATATGCCCAAACTCATGACCTATGGTAGAAACTTCATAAATTCTTTTCCATAATTTTTCATTGTAAAATAAAATTTCTCTACCATAATCTAAAAATTCTTTTTCAAATACCATAGAAGAAAGCTTCATAAAAGGCTTGGTTTTAGTATTTTCATAAACATAATTTAAAAAAGCAAAGATCTTTTTACCTGCTATATTGCTTACATACTCATCATTTGGCACTACTTGAGCAGAAAAAAGCCCCTTAAGCTCTGCTCCATAAAAAATCATAGGCATACAAATATAAAGCTGAGTTTTTTCAAGATTAAAATTCACTTCATCAAACAAAGCTTCATCTTCTTCATCTAAATTTGCATACACCATTGCAAAGCTTTCTTTGATTTTATCTTTAAACTCGCTCCCATTAAAATCACTCACATCTTCTAAGCGTATATCCCACTCAAGTGCTACTGCATGCGTATAAGAGTCTTCATAGTATTCTAAAGGATGGCCAATTTGCAATGGACATTTTACTTCCATCCACGCAAGCTCTGCTTCTTGCCATTTTTTAACCACTTCATTATTATCTTTTTCACAAAAAGCAAATTTTAATTTTTCTATATAATCAATATAAGCATTTTTTTCATCATCTAACGTGCAATTTCTTAGTTTTTCTAAAAGTTTATCAAACTCATATTCAAGCTTTAAAACTTCATTTTCAAAAGCTTTTGCATAAGGTAAAAATCTCCAAAGTGTTCCTATTTTAACTAAAGCTCCATAGCTTCTTTCACAAATTTCACCATCTTGATTAAGCTGATAAAGCTCATTTTGTTTTAAAAACTCCAAAGCATCGCTTAAATTTGGAAATTGTTCTTTTAAGATTTTATTATTTGTATCTAAAATTTGCTTGCTCCAAACAAGCTCAAAAGAATTCATAACTACGCCTATATTATGCGCACCTTGAACTAAAGCCAAATAAAACTCATCAAGTAAATTTTTACTCTTAATTTCATCGATTAAATCTTGATGCTCTACCTCATAAAAGGCTCTTACCAAAGAAAAAACTTTATATTTTATTTGAGAAATTTCTTCTTCATTTAAACCTTTTTTCTCAAGTTCTTGGACTAAATTTTCCTCTTTTAAATCCACCAAACGACGCAACATTGCCAAAACATTGCTTTTTTCATTTTCAAGATTAGCTAGTTCTAAAGCTCTATCTATCAAAGGATGACTTTGATTAGTTTGAAGTATATTATAAAGACTATTGATATTTTGTTTCCTATTTTTCACAATTTTTGCTATTTGCTTAAAATCATTCATTTTTTACCTTTCTTTATTTTTAAAACTTAATTATAATGTTTTTTTTAAAACACAAGGAGAATGTATGAAAGATATGGGAGAACCTAAGCTAAGAGTTATAGCTATGCCAAGCAATACAAACCCCGCTGGTAATATCTTTGGTGGTTGGATCATGTCACAAATTGATCTAGCTGGAGCCATTGCCGCAAGAGAACTCTCCCCACAAAGAGTTGTCACAGTTGCGGTAGATAAAATCATTTTTAAAGAGCCAATTTTCGTAGGTGATTTAGTATCTTGCTATGCAAAAATCATCAAAGCAGGTAATACTTCTATCACCGTAGAAGTAGAAGTAGTTACCCAAAGAGCCAATGATTATGGCCGTGTATATTGCATGCATGTAACTTCAGCTGTGGTAACTTATGTAAGTGTAGATAAAGACGGAAATAAACTTCCTATTGATGCGGATTTAAAAAGATTGCACGGCTTTTGATATGTTTTATTGTATTTTCAAAAAAAATTTTATATCATCACAGAAAACTTTCTAAGGCTTATATATGCGCGGATATAAAATATTTTCTGGTTCAGCAAATGAGGAATTTGCTAAAAAAATCTCAAAATACCTTTCACTGCCTCTAAGCAATGCGGGTGTGAAGCGTTTTAGTGATGGTGAAATTAGCATTCAAATAGATGAAAGCGTGCGTGGTAAAGATGTGTTTATCATTCAAAGTACTTGTGCTCCAACAAATGATAATCTAATGGAACTTTTAATCATGACAGATGCTCTGCGTCGCTCAAGTGCAAGCTCTATCACAGCTATCATCCCTTATTTTGGTTACGCTAGACAAGATAGAAAAGCAAGTCCTAGGGTGCCTATTACTGCAAAATTAGTAGCAAATCTTATAGAATCAGCCGGTGTAGATAGAGTAGCTACCATAGACTTACATGCTGGACAAATTCAAGGCTTTTTTGATATACCTGTGGATAATCTTTATGGGAGTATTATTTTTAATGATTATATTAAAAATAAAAACTATAAAAATCCTATCATTGCAAGTCCTGATATAGGCGGTATAGCAAGAGCTAGGAGCATAGCAAAAGCTTTAGGACTTGATATAGTTATAGTAGATAAAAGACGCGAAAAGGCTAATGAAAGCGAAGTAATGAATGTCATCGGTGATGTAAAAGATAAAGAAGTTATTTTGGTAGATGATATCATTGATACAGCAGGAACCATAGTAAAAGCTGCTGAAGTATTTAAAAGCAAAGGTGCAAAGTCAGTTATAGCTTGCTGTACCCACCCTGTGCTTAGTGGCGTAGCTTATGAAAGAATAGCCAAAGATGCGCTTGATGAGCTAGTAGTAACTGACACTATACCTTTAAAACAACAAATGGATAAAATCAAAGTCCTAAGCGTAGCACCTATTTTTGGTGAGGTAATACGCAGAGTTTATCATAATGAAAGTGTGAATTCTTTATTTGTATAAATTCTTTGCAAGGATAGCCTTGCAAAGAAAACTTATTTTAACTTAGATGATAAAAGATTATAATCCTTTTTAATATCTTTAAGTTTTAATGAATTTAATATTTTATTTTCAGTTTCGGCTGACCAATATATTTTTAATCTTTTCTTAGCTCTTGTTATAGCTGTATAAAATATATTATGTGTTATTTGTTCTTCTATTTCATCTGAAATAATTATAGAAACATTATCATATTCTAAACCTTGTGCTTTATGTATAGAAATAGCATAAGCTACTTGAAAAGGAATAGCATGCTCTTTTTCATCCTCTTCATCAGAATTTATTTCATCTACTCTAAAAGTAATTTCTGTATATTCATTATTAAATTTTTTAGTAATTTTAAAATCTTTTTCACTCTCTTCGCTTATATTTTTATAAACATTTACCACAAAAAAAGCACATCCTTTTCCTTTCTTTATATCTACTATCGATCCTTTTAAGTTGTTGTGAATGACTTGTCCAAATCTTGAAGAGGATTCATTATTAAACAATATAGGATCGTCTATTTTATAATATAAGCTATTAAATTGAATGTATTGTTTAGGATTATTTTCTTGTAAAAGCCTATTTATATTATTTACACCATATAACCCACCATAATTAAGGCATAAAATAATCTCATCTTCTTTTTGCGTATTAAAATTAAAATTTTCTATTTTTTCAGATATTTTTTTCTTAGAAAGCTTTTCAAGTATATTTTCCCCTAGCTCTCTTACTTCTTTCCATAAATCTTGCAATCTTTCATCATTAGTTCTGTAAATATGTTTTAGCTCTATTTGCTTATCTTTAAAAAAGTTTTGAGCAAATAAAAACCAATTTCCAAAATCAATAGCTTCTATTTGATATACATCTCCAACACAAACCAAAACATCACATTTTACTTTATCTAAAAATTCAAACATATGTTTATTATCAATCGTACTACACTCATCAATAATCACAACATCATATACTTGCTCTTTTCTTTTTTTTACGCAAGAAGATACAACATTAAAACTCCATAATGGATTTTTTATTCTTCTTTTTATATTATCTAATGCTGTGTAAGTATTTGTCAAAAATAATATATTTTTATCTTTAAAAAAATTAGAAATATATTCTATTAATGTGGTTTTACCTGTTCCTGCTGCACCATATATCAATGCTAATTTTGAATCGCAAAACATTTTTTCTAGAAAATTCTTTTTTTCTTCACAATCTAAGTTGTTATTCTTTAGCCATTTTTCTATATCTTTTTGATAATTTTCTATGCCACTTTGGGTAAAATTTTTAAGCTTTAAAATAATATTTTTTATCGCTGTTTCATCTTCATTAATATATAAATATTTTTCATATAATATTTCTATATGTCTTTTTGGCTTATGGTCTTTATACTCAATAGAATCATTGTGTTTTCTAACTAGTTCTAAAATACTTTCTTTAGAAATTTGCCCAAAATCCTCAATATCCTTATATAAGTTTCCATGAATTTTAGAGTTATTTTTAATAGTTCTGGCTAATAATTCATGCTTTCTATCTTTCACATCTAAACACTCATATAAGTCAATTAATCTAGGATTATGTCCTGTCAAAGAAGTACAAAAAGGCATATCTTCAAAAGGTATGGAGGAATTTTTTAAATATAAATTTGATAATTTTTCATTAGCAAAATCACCTTTTTGATATTTTATAACAACATTATTCATACTATTTAATAAATAACTAAGGATATTTTTTCCTTTTTTATTATTTGTAATAATATCCCTTGTCTTATCAAGACATTTAAAAAAATCATTAAATTTATTTTCACTAAATTCATTCTTGATGTTTTGATATTCTATATCATTTAATTTTACAATATCTAGCAAGCTCAATTCATTGTATTTTAAAAATTGCATGATTCTCTCATACTTTGCATTTCTTGTAAAATTAACATTAGCTAATCCAAAAATAGCACAAAAATTCTTTAACTCACAAGGTCTTATGCTTACATTCCAATTGATTATTAATATAATGGGTATCTTAAATGATTTCAACCATATACTAGTATCATATAGTTTTAATTCAACAGCATAATTATCAGGAATATATTCTTTTGAAAAAGCTATGATTTTATCAAATTTACTTGTATAGTTTTTAGCTAATGCAAATGTTATCTCATAATATATTTTTTTATCTACAACAAATGGCTTGACTTTATGTATATAAAATTTATCAGTTCTTTCTCTTTCAAATACACTTGTATTATTGATTTTATTTACAACTCTTTCATAATATTGCAAACTTAGATTATCAAGCCTAATAGGAAATTCATATATATTTTGCAAGATATCTAAGTTTAAATTATTTTTACAAAATTGCTTTATTTTAATTAAAATAGAAATATATTTTAACATCAATCTTTCTGAAGTTTCCTCATCTGGAGTGTAATGTGAAGATGTTATTTGTAAAAAATTATGCATTTTTCTAATATTTACATATTTAGCTTTATCGCTTATATATACAATTGCAACTTTTATATTATCATAGTGACTACTAAAATTATTATTTGTATCTCTATTGTAAATATACAAAGCAATATGCTCTATTAAATTCCTTAACTCATTAAGTATATTTTGAGATAAAAACCCTCTATCATCCTCATGTTTTTTTATATTTTTATTAAAATTTTGACTAATAACTATAATTTGTTCTAAAACAGATTTATCTTCCATCTTAATTCCTTAATAATGCTATATATTCACTTTGTTTTTCGTTTAAGACTTTAAAAGTGCTTATCATGTAAGAAAATTCATCATCACTTAAACTATAAAGTTCTTTAACTAATAAATCATTTTTTGCTCTTAAGACATCATAAGCTTTTTTAGTTTTTGGAATTTCATCATTTTGTATATTAAATTCTTGTTTTAGCTCATCAAAATGATGATTTTGATCATTATAAAGCTGTAAAAGCAAGGCATTTTTAGCTAGGGTTTTATAGATTTCATTGTTTTGAATTTCATCATCACTTGGTTGAGGCAGAGGAATTCTTTCTAAGTAGGTTTTGCTTACATTGATTTGCACCATATTTCTTATGATAAAATCAACCACTAAAGAATTAAACAAAGCCAAAACAAGCAAAATTCTTTCATAAGACACTACATCTATACAAATTTCATCATCTTTTAAAATATACTGTTTTGGTGCATTTGCAAACATACTATGTCCAAAACCACAATTTTTTGGTAATAAAGAAGCTATCAAGGTTCTTTCATTTGTATCGCTTGCAACAGCTCTATAAGTAAGTCTAAAAAATTCTCTATCATATTTTATCAAATCAGGCTTTAGTTCTTTGCCGGTGGCCTTTTTAGCTCTTAAAAGTTCTTTGCTTTTTAAACGCTCATCAAATTTAGCCTTTTCTAAAAAATAAGTAGCTTGGCTAAAATTTGCATTAAATTGATGTATCATTTTACCTTCATATAAGGGCAAAAGTCCTTCCCTAAACTCTTCTATAAACAAATCTTTATCACTAGTCATATTTAATTCTTGTCTAAAATCTATATAATCAAAAGACAAGGTTTGAAAAGTATTGTAGCATTTTCTTAGAATTTCTAAGGCTTGTTTGTCTTTTAGCTCCATTAAGGCTAAGTGAGTTGGACTTAGCTTTTTGATATCTTCTAAGCTTAGAGTTAAAATTTCATCTTTGTTTTTTAGTGAGTTTATATCTGTTTTATAAAACATTGTTTTGATTTTATGAGTGTGATTTGCTTGCGTGTTTTTTATAAGCATAAGAGCAAATTTATATCTTGAATCCACATCAGCAAATATAGCTTGTCTATTTTCAAAACTATAAAAATACTCTAAAGTTTTATTTTCTAAAATTTCTTTTCTTAAAGTCAAGCTTCCATCTTCAAACATCAAAGCACTAGGAAGCACATAAGCTAAATTTCCATCTTGTTTTAAAAGAGAAAGATTTTTTTCTACAAAAAGACGAAATAAATTGATATCTTTTGTTAAAGAATTAGACATAAATGTGTTTTTATAATAAACATTAATTACATCTATATATGTTTTTTGTTTTTCATAATTTTGCTTTATATAATCTTTCGCTAGCAAATTGTCTTGAATTTCTTTTTTCTTGCTAGCGATTAAGCTTCTATAATCGCTTTTATATTGTGGAAAGAAATCATTGTCACTAAATTCTGATTTATCCCAAGGTGGATTACCTATGATGATATCAAAGCCTTTAAAGACTTGATTTTCTATGATTTCAGGAAATTCTAACTCATAATTAAAGAAGTTAAATTCTTTTTGATATTTGCTAATGATAGCTTTTGCTTGTTTATTTTGGCTTAAATTTTGTATATCATCTTGACTTAGGGCTTTTAGAATTTGTAATTCTTCTTTGTTAGCAAAATGAAGTGAGTTAATATAGTTTAGATATAAATTTAACTTATCAAGTTTTGGTGTGATTTCATTTTGATAGATTTGTTTGGATTGTTTGATTTGTTCTTCGTTGGTATCTTGTAGATTATCAAGCTTTTCAAATACTTCTTGTAAAATTTCAAATTCTTGAGTAATGGAATTTGTGAAAATATTTTCTTTATTTTGCTTTATTAAATTTTCAAAATCACTTATACTTGAGCCTAGCAAAGCATTGCCACATTTTATGTGATGTTCTATAAAAGAAAGTGGGGTTCCAAAGATAAAACTATCTATCCAAAGACTAAGCTTAGTAAGCTCTATACTAAATGGATTTAAATCCACTCCATAAATAATGCGTTTTAGCAAAAGTCGTTTTAAAACATCACTTTCATCTAACTCATAATCTTGCGTGAAATCTTTTATATGATTTGCGATATTTTCTTTTTCTTGTTCGTGGAGTTGCTTTAAATTTGTAAAATGTTCAAAATCTGATAAAACAATATGCGTGATAGCATTTAAAACCGCAACTAAAAAATGCCCACTACCGCAAGCATTGTCTAGAATTTTAAATTTCAAAATGTTTTCATTGTTTAGTTTGTCTTTTAAAGCACTTTGGATTAAAAAATTAGCTATGGATTGAGGTGTATAAAAGCTTGCACTTGCTTTTCTTGAGTTGCTAGTATTTTTTAGATAAATTTGTCCTTTTTCATAAAAGGTGTATTTTTCTAATTTTTTTGATTTTTCTAAAATTTTAAAGTCATAATTATCAAAATAACACTCTATTTCTTTTGATTTTTCTTTATAGCTTACATAGTAAATATCTTCATTTGCTACTTCAAAAAAGTAAGAAAGCAAGCCTTCATAAATCGTGCCTAAATGCTCTATGCTTAAGGTTTTATAATCTCTTTTAAAAGTTAAATTTTTATCTTTGTAGTATAATAATTGTTCTAAAATTTTCTTCAAGTCTTTATCGCTGAAAATCTTTGGTGTGTTTAAAAGAGTGGTTTTGCTCTCATCAAACAACCCACCATTGAAAACAGGCATGTCAAAATTGCCTTTGCCTTTATTATAAATTTGAAATATCATTTCTAAATCGCCAAAGCCAGCACTTGAGCTTTCATCATCGCTTAAATTTTGCAATAAAGTTTTTATGCTAATTTTGCTTTTGAAGTATTTATGCTTTTCTAAGATATTTTCAAATTTATCTTCAAAATAAGCAATAAATAAAAGCCTAAACACAAAATATAAAGAATTTTCATAGATTAGCTTTAAATCAGCTTTAGTTTTGTTATAAATCTTAGAACCTATAAATTCAAATAAAGATTCATTGCCATTAGTTCCATAGATGATAGATTTTAAATCATCCTCTATTTTTATTTTTGATTCTTTATTAACTTGTAAAGATTTTTCTATGTGTTTTTCTTCCGTATAACTTGCTGAAGCAAAAATACTATAAAAATACGCAAAAGCTTGGTAGTTTTTATCTTTTATGATTTGTTCTAAATTTATCTCATAAAATACCTTGTTTGCACTAAGTGTAGAGTTATCATAAAAACGCCAAAATCTACCATTAGTTAAAAAGCCATAATTTTTCTTAAGATTACTAAGATATCTTAAAATTTGAAAATGGGGATTTTCTTTTACTTTTTTATTATCTATTTGTACATTATAGGCTTTTGACTCCATGATAATAGTGAATTCATTACTTGATTTTTTTGTTTCTTTGTCTAAATTTTCATAATTTACTTTTATATTTTCATCACTAAAAAGCAAAAAATCGGGCTTTTCTAATTTACCCTGTATGATCTTTTCATCTTGTCTTATAAATTTCCACCCTAAAATGTCTAACACTTTTGATATAAATTCATCTTCAAATTGATGTTCGTTATAATTTTGAAAATTTCTTTGAGTGGCGTTGTATAGACAGATTATATTATCTAAGGTTGTTTTATATGTGTTTTCATTTTTAGTAAAATTATAAATATTTGGAAAATCCACCTCTAGAGCATAGTTGGTAAAAAGATTATTATCAAGATATTTTTTAATTTCTTCATAAAAATTCATAGAACAACCTTAGTATTTTTTAAAATGATAACAAAAAGAACTTTTTAAAATGCTAAGAAATACTATCAAGCTTTATAATGAATTTAAATTTAGAATTAATAAAAACCTTACCATCTATCTAAAAAGAAGCCTTCCTTGAAGTCCTATCAATAATAAGAAACCTTTGATGAAATTATATTATTAAAATACTAAATTCTAATAAATTGATATATGAAAGATTAAATTTGGTGGAGACGAGGGGAATTGAACCCCTGTCCAAAAATAAAACAACCACGGCATCTACATGCTTAGCAAAGGTGAAAATTTCATCTAGCCAAACTCACCTTCCAAAATTTCAAACTAGACTAAGACTTTAACTTCAATCAAAACTTGTCAAATTTCAATCTACACTATCGAAAATGACCAAATCCTAAGCTAGATAGTATCGCTTAAAATTCAGGCTCAACTGAACTTACGCAGCTTTAGCGTAAGCAGGAGCAAATTTAACGTTGTTTGCGTTTAATTTTAATTTGAGCTTTATACGCTTTGCTCAAAGCGACATGCCACCAAGGCCACTCTACTCCTGTCGAAGCCAAGTCGTCCCCGTTATTTAGAAATTTTATCAGGAACATTTGCAATTTGAGGGTTAAATACACTTAAAAAAGAAGCATTTTTTTCATAATCACTGCAATATCTATCAAGCTGCTCACCCACTAAAAACATCCAATCCACAAATTCATCGCTAGCAGGCCCATCAAATTTAGCTGCTTCTTGCATAATTTCCTCACAAAATGTGCAAAAATTTGCAATCTCATCTAAATTTAATCTTTTAGCAGCCCAAACTACATTGTGGATATTTTGCTCTAAGTCTTTTAAAGCTTCTTTGTATTTTGAGCTATCGCTGCTTAGCTTTACTATCAAAGGCTCTAAAACATCGCAAAGACTTCTAAAAAAATACAAAAAACGCTCGATTTCTTCAAGCTCATAATCTAACTCTAATTGCTCTAAAATTCCCATAAAAACTTCTATAATCTAAGTTTAAATGTTTATTTTAGCAAATTTTAGATAAAATTAAAATTTCTTAGCAAAATAAAATGGAAAAAATATGGATAGAATCGTAGAGATTGAAAAATTCTCCCCTGATGAAACTTATGAAACAAGTCTTAGACCTTCAAATTTTGATGGCTACATAGGACAAGAAAATATTAAAAAAAATTTAGAAATTTTTATCAAAGCTGCTAAAAAAAGAAATGAATGTCTAGATCATATCCTTTTTAGTGGGCCTGCAGGACTTGGTAAGACAACTTTAGCAAACATTATCTCATATGAAATGAATGCAAATATCAAAACTACCGCTGCACCCATGATAGAAAAAAGCGGGGACTTAGCTGCGATTTTAACTAATCTTAGCGAGGGAGATATTTTATTTATCGATGAAATTCATCGCTTAAGTCCCGCCATAGAAGAAGTACTTTACCCTGCTATGGAGGATTTTCGTCTTGATATTATCATCGGCAGTGGCCCTGCTGCACAAACGATAAAAATCGATTTACCCAAATTTACTTTAATAGGTGCTACTACAAGAGCAGGTATGCTAAGTAATCCTTTACGCGATCGCTTTGGTATGCAATTTCGCTTGGAATTTTATAAAAATGAAGAGCTTGCTATCATTTTAGAAAAAGCAGCTCTAAAGCTTAATAAAACTTGTGAAAAAAAAGCTTCTTTAGAAATAGCCAAACGCAGTCGCTCAACCCCAAGAATAGCATTAAGATTGCTTAAGCGTGTAAGAGACTTTGCTGATGTAAATGATGAAGAAATCATTAGCGAAAAAAGAGCTAAACAAGCACTTGATTCCTTAGGGGTAAATGAGCTTGGTTTTGATGCGATGGATTTGCGGTATTTAGAGCTTTTAACTGAAGCTAAAAGAAAACCTATAGGACTTTCTAGTATAGCTGCAGCATTAAGTGAGGATGAAAACACCATAGAAGATGTGATAGAGCCATATTTACTAGCAAATGGCTATATAGAAAGAACAGCCAAAGGTCGCATTGCAAGCTTAAAAAGCTTTGATGTTTTAAAATTAAAATATAACAAAGGTTTATTTGATGAAAAGTAGTAATTTTTTCTTGATTAGTTTTATTTTGATCATTTTATTTTGGGTACTTTTTTTATTTAAACCTTTTTTGATGAATATAGCCATAGCAAGTTTAATGGCTGTTTCTACTTCTAATATTAATGTTAAATTCTTAAATATATTCAAAGGTAAAAAAGTCGTTGCTGCAGCAACTACTACTGCTTTTATGCTAGCTTTATTTTTTATCCCTTTTGTATATGCTATTATAGAGCTAGCAAAAGCTGCAAAAGGTTTTGATATAAGCTATTTTCACAATACCATAGAATATTTTAAAAATTATTCCCTACACCTACCCGAATCTTTAAGCTTTATAGAACCCAAAATCAAAGAAGCATTAGCAAGTATTGACTTAAATTCTATCTCTAAAAATGTTTTAACCTATCTTTCAAGCGCAACTAAATTTGGCACTAAATTTCTAACTGACATGGTATTAATTTGCGTATTTTATTTCTTTGCTAATCTTTATGGAGCCCAACTCATTGGCTATATAAAAAGCATAGTGCCTATGAAAAAAGAAGAAACTCAAGGCATTTTAAGTGAAGTGAGTAATGTAATGTCTGTTGTGTTTTATTCTATGGTACTAAATGCCATTTTACAAGGAGTGCTTTTTGCTATCATTACTAAATTTTATGGTTATGATGCGATTTTAATGGGAATATTATTTTGCTTTAGCTCTTTAATCCCTGTGGTAGGTGGGGCCTTAGTTTATGTGCCTGTCTCTTTATATGAATTTGCAAATAACAATCTAAGCGGCGCTTTAGTGATTTTCATTTATAGCGTGGTAATGATATCTTTTATCGCAGATACTTTAGTAAAACCCTATATCATTAAATGGATCAATGAAAAACTTGTTCAAATTCCAACACAAATTAACGAACTTTTAATTTTCTTTGCGATGATAGCAGGAATTTCAAGTTTTGGCTTTTGGGGTATTATCCTTGGACCTGCTATTTTAACTTTCTTTATTTCTACTTTAAAATTATATGTGATTTTAAAAGAAAAGCATTTTGTATAAAAGCGATTATTTTTCAATAATCGCTAAAATTTCTTCTTCGCTTGTAAGTTTTTTATTGTATTTAATCACTAAAAATTTAGAGTTTTTATACACATCTAAAACTCCATTTATGCCTTTAATCATATTTAAATCATGTTTTGTTTCTAAAGATAAATAGACATTTTTAAAATCTGCCGGACTTTGTAAAAACAAAAGCAACACAAACCAAATTACAGACAAAGCTATCAAAATAAAAGCAAGAGTAACTAAACTAAAATGGTGTAAAAAATACCCTCCAACGACACCACCTAAAAAGCTTCCAAAATAGCCAAAAGCATTAAACACACCCAAAGCTGCGCCTTTTTCATTTACCTTAGCAAATTTACTCGCACAGCTTTGCATAATAGGCTCATGTAAATTAAATCCTATAAAAAACACTACAACACCCACCATAAACACTAAAGCATTATGCGAAAAAGCAAATATAATATAAGCAATGATAAAAAACGCCACACCTAAAAGCAATATCTCTTTACTTAAGCCTCTTTTTTCTCCCAAAGATCCTGATAAACCCATAGCTAAAAACCCAAGCACCATAGAGCTAACATAAACATGCCATAAATTCTCACTTGGATAATTAAACTCATGCACCAAAACCAAAGGAATACTTAAAAACGCAATACTCATAAGCATTTTTTGCATACAATTAGTAAGATTCATCAAAGCTAAGTTTTTTTCTTTTAAAAGTTTTTTCAATGGGGTTTTAGTATTTTCATGTACTATTGTATGCTCTTTTGGCACAACGCTAAATAAAAGCACGATACAAATTAAACTCAAAATCGCACTTAAATCAAACAAACTTGAAAGTCCAAATTTAGCACTCATTAAAGGAGAAAGCACTAAAGAAGCTGCAAAAGAAAGTCCTATAAATGAACCCATGATAGCCATAGCCTTACCGCGATTTTCTTCATTGATAAAATCACTTATCATAGCAGTAGCTACTGCTCCTATGGCTCCTGCACCTTGTAAAAGCCTTCCAAACATCATCGTATAAATATCATCAGCATATGAACACACCAAAGAACCTATGATAAACACCACAAGTCCTATTAGCATAGTTTTTTTACGCCCTATTTTATCTGAAATAATACCAAAAGGAACTTGCAATGCCATTTGAGTTAGAGCATACACACCTACTAAAAGCCCTACTAAAAACTCATTAGCTCCTTTTAAATTTAAAGCATATAAACTTAAAACCGGCAAAACTATAAACAATCCAAAAAATCTAGTTCCTACAATAAAAGACAAAGGTAAAACGGTTTTTAACATCTTTTCTCCTTATAAAGGATAATTTTACTATGATTTTGATAAACTTTTTTTAAAGTCAAAACAAAAAGAGTAATTTATGAAGAAAAAATTAAAAATCATTCTAGCAACTTCTAATGCACACAAAGTAGAAGAAATCAAAAAATTTTTAACTTCTTATGAAATTTATGCCTTAAATGAAATCATCACTCCTTTTGAAATTATCGAAGATGGCATAAGTTTTAAAGAAAATGCTTTGATAAAATCTAAAGCTATTTTTAATGCTTTAGGCAAAAAACAAAATGAATTTATCACCTTAAGCGATGATAGTGGTATAAGCGTAGAGGCTTTAGACAATGCGCCAGGGATTTTTTCTGCAAGATACTCTCAAGAAGGCACTGATGAGGCCAATAGAAACAAGCTCATCCAAGCTTTACATGAAAAAAATCTACATCAAAGCAAAGCTTTTTACACTGCAGCCATAGCTATAAGCTCAAAATATGGACATTTTAGCACGCATGGATATATGCATGGCCTTGCTATTGACACTCCAAGGGGTAATAATGGCTTTGGATATGATCCTTTATTTATCCCAAAAGGTTTTGATAAAACCTTAGGTGAATTAGATGAGCAAGTAAAATTAAAAATTTCACACCGCTCACAAGCGCTAATGTTTGCTACTTATATCTTAAGGGTATTAGAAAAAATGGAGTATTAATGAAACAATTTATAAAATATATGCTTATTGCTTTTGGTGTTTATGTGATTTGGATTTTACTTTATTTTAATTTTGTTTTAAAATAATGATAAGTTAAAATAAAACTTGGTAATAAAAAAAGCGAACCAAACAAAAGCAAACTCATAGCCAAAACCGTAAGCAAGCCAAAATAAATCGTCGGGATAAAATTACTACTAATCATTACTAAAAAACCTAGAATAATCGTAACACTAGTATAATAAATCGCACTTCCTATACCTATATGCGAAGCTTTTATGGCCTCTTCTAAGCTTTTATGTTTTAATTCTTCTTTAAAACGATGAATATAATGAATCATATCATCAACCCCTATTCCTATACAAATAGCAGCTATGGTAATACTCATAATATCAAGTGGTATATTTAAAACACCCATTAAGCCAAACACCAAAGCTAAAGGTATGAGATTGGCCAAAATTGCCACAAAAGCATAAACAAAACTTCTAAAAATCACCACAAACAAAGCAAAAATCACAAGCACCACAAAGGCTAAAGTGTCAAATTGTGATGAAAAAAGACTTTGAAGCATATTATTATACAAAGGCATAATACCACTGATTTTAACCTCTACATTATCATTTTGCAAAAGCTCATTTAAGTCTTTTTCAAGCTGTTTTAAAAAAGCATCGCGTCTTAAATTTGGATCACTATCTAGCATACGCACGCTAAATCGCAACTCATTATTTTCTACACTAACAAAAGGGGTTAAAACTTGCTTTTTAAAATTCTCATCTAAATTTTCATATAAAAACGCTAGAGCAAAATCATCTAAAGTCTTACCATCATTAATGCTTTTTCCAAGCTCTAGCAAACTTTGCAAGCTAAGCACAGAGCCTACATATTTTTGCTTACTTAAAAACTCATGAACCTTAGCAGCTATTCTTGTTTTTTCACTACTAAAAAAATACCTATCATCTTTGGATAAATCATCAAATTCTTGTTCAAACTCATCTAAGCTTTCATTTTGTTTTGGATTTTGCTTAAATTTGACAATCACATCTAAAGGCATAGTTCCACCTAGCTCTTTATCTATAATCAACAAACCTTGTTTAATCCTAGAGCTATCTTTAAAATAACTCACAAAACTATTTTCTACTTTAATTTGCAAAATTCCATACAAAGCAAAAGCCGCACAAAATAAACTTATACCATAGATAAATTTTCTATGTTTTAAACTTACATTTGCACAAAAACTTAAAAATTTCAACGAATTTTGATTAAGCTCTTTAAAATTTAAACGCGGCATTAATACCAAAATACTTGCAAAATAAATATAAGCTAAAATCAAACTCACACTGATGCCAAGGCTCATCATAATACCGAGTTTGATAATAGGCTCAATATCTGAAAAAACAAAACTTAAAAACCCAACAACCGTGGTTAAAATAGCAAAAAAACTAGGACTTGCTTTATCAAGTAAGGTTGAGAGTAAAAGCTTATAAACGCTAGCTTTTGGGTGTTTGTGTAAATTTTCTATAAAATGCACGATTAAGTGTATCACAACAGAAACAGTGATAATGAGTACCAAAGCTACATAGTTTGAAGACACCACAGTAATATCAAAGTCCAAAAGCGCGAAAATCCCGCTTGAAGTAAAAAGTGAAACCACACAAATTCCCAAAGCCAAAAACACTAAACGCAAAGAGCCAAAAAACCACCAAAGTGCTATAAATAAAAGCCCTATTAAGCTAAGTCCATAAATTTTTAAATCACTTTTTACATAATTAATCATATCATTAGCGATCATTTCAACACCACCAAGGTGTAAAAAGTCTCCATTTTGACTATACTTAGATACTATTTTAGTAATTTCTTCTAATCTTTTGGCACTAAATTCCCTTGAGCTTTCTTGGTGCTTTTTAATCAAGGCTCTAAAATGCTCTTTTTCATTTTCATTTTGCGCATTATCCCTTGAATTAATCAAGTCATTATAAACAAGATCAGGTGCTAGATAAATCAAAATTCCCGTTGTTTTTCCATCTTTTGAGATGATATTATTTTTATAAAATGGTTGATTTAAAATTTCTTTTTTAGCTAGATTAATATCCACATCTTGACTAAAAATATTAGGTATATTTTGGATAAGCTCTTTTAACTCTTTACCTTTAGAACTTGCAAGCAAAGGTGCATTAGCGACAGAAAATACCTTTTGCACACCATTGATTTTTTCTAAATCAAGGGTTAAGTTTTTGATAGTTTCTAAATTTTCTTTAGCAAAAATATCTTTATTTTTAGGAGCAAAAGCAAGCATTAAAAAATTATCATTGCCATAACGCGCTGAAACTTCTCTATATAGTTTCAAACCCTCATCATGCTCTAAAAGCAAGCTTTCAGCACTTGCATCAACACTTAAATTTTTAGTAAAAAAACTAAAAAATATACAAAAGATTAAAGTAATCCCCAAAGTTAGCTTTGGGAAATTAAGAAAGATTTTTAAAATTTTACTTAGCATTATTTAGAAAAATCAACACTAGAAAGCTTTTCAAGCAAGGTTTTAAAATCGCCATTTTGCAAGACATCTTTAAATTGTGAGCGATAAGTTTGTATGATACTTATGCCAAAAATATCTACATCATAAATTTGCCAATCATTATTTTTATCATAAAATTTAAAGATTACAAAATTTTCTTTACCATCTACTATCATAGAAGTTTTTAAAAAGGCTCTTTTGTTTTTTTCTTCTAAATTAATCACTTTTAATTTTTGAGAATCATACAAAGCAAGCTTATCTGTGAAACTTTTTTTAAGGTTTTTTTCAAAAGCTTTGTTAAATTCATTTTTTTCATTTTCACTTAATTTTTCATATCTTGTAGAAAGACTAAGTTTAGCCATAAGTTCATAATCAAAAACACCATCAAATAAAGCAAAGATTTTTTCCGCTGCTTTGGTTTTATCGTTTTTATTTTGATCTAAAATTTTTAAGCTCTCATCAATTTTTTCTTGCATGGTTTTAGAAATATCTTGCAAATTTAAAGCAAAAGCAAATACTACGCTAAAAAGCAAAACTATGATTTTTTTCATTTTATCTCCTTATTTGATGAGTTCTTGGCGTCTTTGTTCATACGCATCGCGTATAAAAATGTAATAATCTACACTATTTTGGTAAATATCATCTATTTTTTCATACTCAAAACTTAATTCATTGAGTTTTAATGCAGCATTTACACCCACACCAACCCAAAAATTCTCAATATACCCCTCAGGCACCATAAACCAATTTACAGGCAAAGCTAAAGCATCTCTTACATTATAAGGACCTAAAAGTGGAAGCACTAAGTGTGGTCCACTACCTACTCCCCATTTACCCAAAGTCGTTCCAAAATCAGCTTCATAACTTTTTAAAGGAGTTTTACTCGCACTATCTAACAAACCAAATCCAAAAATCACATTCACACAAAATCTTCCAAATTCCTCACCAGCTTTTCTAAATTCTAAACTTAAAAGATGATTAATAAATCTAAAAGGTGATCTTGTGGTATCAAAAGCATTTTTTACACCTGTTCTTATAAAGCTTGGAGTAATGCTTTTATAAGAAAGCACAACCGGTCTTAAAAAATAAGTATAAAGATCATAATTAAATTTACTCATAGCTTTATTGTAAGTATAAAAGCTATCTTTGACTTCTTTTTTTTGATATTCTTGTTCAAAATCTTCAAAGTCATTTGCTAAAATCAAAGTGTTAAAAAATAAACACAAAGTTAGTATGTATTTTAACAAGCTTTTTCCTTTTAAAATTTCATAAATTGAAATCTTATATTATACAAAAAATTAAAATAAATTTTTACATTAAAAATATTCTTTAAAAAAAATTAGTAATTTTTATTTACTTATGAAATAAGTCTTAGAAAATATGCAAAAAATATAAATTTATTTTTGCTTTTAAAAATAAGCTATAATTTTTTTAAAATTTACTATTAAAAGGATAAAAAATGAAAAAAATTTTTACCCTACTTTTTTTGTGTATTTTTGGCTATAGTGCTGATGTAAATATCGCTGCAGCTGCAAATGTAGCTTACGCTTTTAAAGCCTTGCAAAAAGAATTTCAAAAAGAAAACCCTGATATTAGTATCAATGTAAGCTTAGGCGCTAGTGGAAATTTAGTCTCACAAATTAAAAATGGTGCGCCATTTGATATATTTATGGCTGCAAATATGAAATTTGCACAAAGCTTGTATGATGATAATTTTACTAGCACAAAACCTGTTATTTATGCTCAAGGAGCTTTAGCTTTACTCAGTGTTAGAATGGATTTAAGCAAAGGATTAGACACACTTAAAGAAGAAAAAGTAAAAATCATCACCATAGCTAATCCCAAAGCTGCTCCTTATGGTCAAGCTAGCATAGAAACTTTACAAAATACTAAAATTTATGAGCAAACAAAAGCTAAAATCATCGAGGCAAAATCTATAGGAGAAGCACTTACTCAAACATTAAAAGCAGCCGATGTGGGTTTTATAGCAGCAAGTGCTTTATATGAAGATACGCTAAAATCTTATAAACTCCAAGAAGGAAAAAATTATATTTTAATCAATCCAAAGCTTTATGAACCAATCAATCAAGGCATTGTTATCACTTCTTATGGTAAAGATAATGCTAAAGCTAAGAAATTTTATAATTTTATTTTAAGCAAAAAGGCTAAGGAAATTTTCAAAGCTTATGGCTATAATATCCCATGATTAAAGCTAAAATAAATATTATAAAAAATCATGAAAATATAAACTGGGTAGAATTTCTTATAAATAAACATAAATTATTTATGCTTGCTTTAGAACTTGATGAAAAAGCAAGCATTGATCAAGAAGTTTTACTAGCTTTTAAAAGTAGCGAGTGCTTGCTTAGTAAAAAAAATTTAGAAAATTCATTTTTAAATACCTTTTATGCAAAAATCATTGATATTTTTCAAGGACAAATCATCACTATCGTAAGATTAGAAAATGAAATTTGCACTTTCGAAGCTCAAATTAGCACCCATGAGTTTTTAGAGCAAAATTATCAAAAAAATGATTTTGTATTTGCTTATGTACATCCTAGTGCTTTATTTATCAAAGAGTATTTATGCTAAAACTTGACTTTGAAAAAATCTTTAAAAATAAAGAAAAAGAATTTAAACTTAAGGTTAAATTTGAAGCTAAAGAAGGAGAATTTTGTGCTATTTTTGGAAAAAGTGGTAGTGGTAAAACTACGCTTTTGAGAATTTTAGCGGGTTTTGAAAAAGCACAAGGAATTTGCACTTTTAATAATACGATATTTTTTGATGATAAAAACTTTCTAAGTCCACAAAAAAGAAAACTTGGCTTTGTTTTTCAAGATTATGCTTTATTTGAAAATATGAATGTAGAGCAAAACTTACTTTTTGCCAAAAAAGATCTAAAATTTGCTAATGAACTTTTAGAACTTTTAGATTTAAGCAAACACAAAAAAAGTCATATTTTAGAACTAAGCGGGGGACAAAAACAACGCGTAGCTTTAGCAAGAGCCATTATGCAAAAACCCAAACTTTTACTTTTAGATGAGCCATTTAGCGCCCTAGATAATGAGATAAAACTACACTTGCATGATTATCTTTTAAATATACACAAAACTTATAAAATCACTACTATTTTAATCAGTCATGATGTAAGTGAAGTTTATAAACTAGCTAATAAAGTCATCATTTTAGAAAATGGAGCTATCATCAAAGAAGGCTCGCCTAATGAAGTTTTTTTAAAAACACAAGGCTCGCAAAAATTTGCCATAAAAGCACGCATTTTAAAACTACAAAAGCAAGATAGCATATTTATAGCCATACTTGCCATAGGTAATCAAATCAGCCAAGTAGCACTAAGCCCTTTAGAAGCTAAAGATTTTAAAGAAAATGATGAAGTGCTTTTGAGCCAAAAAGCTTTTGCGCTAAATTTAACTAAGATATAAAAAACAATGTTAAAATAAGATAAATTATTACAAGGTTATAAATGACTTATGGATTTTTTATCTTAAAATTTTATACTAGCTTATGGACAAAATGGAAGATAAGATTATCTTGTGGTTATTTTATAGCCCCTACTGCACCACCTTTTATCCTTTTGTAATTTCATTTTTAAATTAATTTAAAAGGATATATAAAATGCATTGGTTAGTATTAGTAATTAGTATAGTTTTTGAAGTGATTGCAACAAGCTCGATGAAGTATGCAAGCATAAGTAAAAATAATCTTTATTTAATCGTTTTTGCGGTGTTTTTTTCATTTTCTTTAGCAGGTTTATTTTATGCTTTGAAAAAAATTGATTTAAGTATAGCTTATGCAACTTGGGCAGGTTGTGGTTTGGCATTAGTTAGTGTGGTGGGATTTTTAATCTTTAAAGAAGTAATTACTCTTAATAAAATCATTTTTATTATTTTAATCATCACTGGAGTGGTGGGATTAAAACTTAGTGCTTAAGCCTTTTGGCTTAAAGCACATTCATACTTTGTATCATTACTTTTGCTTTACATTCAGCACAGCAATATAGTGTTTTTATCTTAGCTTCATCACCCATAAATCTTGGCTTCATAATGCTAGCAATTTTCTCAATGGCCTTTTTAGTAGCAAATTCTTTCCCACACTCTACACAAGCAAAAAGTTCATCTTGAGCTAAAACCATAAAAGAAAAATACTCTTTTTCCAAATCTATCCCACTTCTTTGAAGCATTAAAGTATCTTTTTCAGCACAACTTGCCTCACAATATCCACAGGTAGTACATAAACTTGCGTTAAATTTCAAAGAATTATCTTTAGTATCAGCCACTAAAGCTCCTACATTACAAGCTCCCACACAAGAAAGACATAAAGTACAGGTGTCTGCATTGATGGTGATTTTTCCATAGCGTATCCATTCTTTACTTGGGATATTGCCTAAATTTTCTTCTTTTATAAGCTCTCTTAATCTTATAGCAAAATCTTCTCTTTTTAAAAGCGCAGGGTTATAAGATATAAATTTGAGATTTTCTATAAAATGTGCTTGATTTATAGCCTCTAAAAGTTCTTTTTCATCTTTAGCTAGAAAAATTGCATTTTGTTTAAATTTTCTTTGAAAAATTTCATTCATCAAAGCTATCACTTCTAAAGCACCTTGCGATAAGCCATCACTATAAAAAATCACACTAGCACCACTTGTTTGAAGCATAGCTAAAAAATGTGCTTGATCAAGATAATTCTCGCCTTTAATCATAAAAGGCATTACATCTTCTTTTAAAGTGATATTTAAATTTTCTATAGACATTTTCTCAGGGATTATTAAAATGATTTTATCTTCATAAAATTTTAAAATTTCATAAAAGCTATTGCGTGGCATAGGTGCATAATCAAGCGCTCCACTAGGACAAATCCCCACACAATCACCACAGCTTAAACAATCCACATGAGAAAATTCTAATTTTCTTTGCTCATCATCTTTTAAAATAGCCACACTAGGACAAATTTCAGCACATTTTCCACAATGAATACTTCTTCTTTCATGGTATTGACAAATGCTATCATCATAACTAATATAATTTCTAAATTTATATTTTGGAGAATTAGAATTTAAAAGTTTTATAAGCTCTTCTTGACTTAAGGTGGTTAAATCATAGCAACCACTTTGTTGATCAAAACTTTCTTTTTTTACATCATATAAGAAAAAATCACAATCAATCTCTACTTGCTCATTATCTTTTAAAGCTATCACACAAAGCTCGCCCACGCAACCTAAAACACCCAAACATTGCTCATTACTTAGTTTTAAAACCTTGTATTCTTGTTTTTTTAAACTTTCAATAAGCTCATTTTGATCCTCATTGCTTACAATAATTACATTTTTACCCACTTCTTTGGTGTATTCTAAATCAAGTCCTAAATCATAAACTTTAGATCTAATCTTATATAAGGACTCAATAGTTTTGGCTTTTTTAAGCACATCATCTTGTGAGTTTTTAAGGTAAAAATTAATCTCAGGTGCATAAACTTCAGGATTTAAAAGCTTTGAATTTCCTATAAAAACTTCTTCATTACAGGCTTTTTGAACTATGCTAATATCATCACTTAAAGGAATTAAATCTTCATTTTCTAAAAATACAAAATCTTTCATAGCACTCTCTTTTAAATTTTTTAATCTTAATTATATAAATTTCATTATAAAAAAGTTATAATTTTACTAATTTATTCTTAAGGTTTAAGATGAACAAATTTAGAAATTTTCCACCCATAAACACACTCATAAACGATGAAAACTTGGCTAGCTACCCTTTGTATTTAAGATCTCATTTTGCAAAAATAGTTGTTTCAAATTGTAAAAAAGAACTAAGTAAAGATGAAAATTTAAATTTTAGCTTGCAAGATTTGCTAAGTAAAATTGCTCAAAGTATTGATGAGTTTTTAAACATGCAAAGTCAAAGTTTGATCAATGCTACTGGAGTTATCATTCATACTAATCTTGGTCGTAGTATTATTGATGAGAGTATTTTTGAAAGAACTAAAGAAATCATCTGTTCTTATTCAAATTTAGAGTTTAACATGCAAAGTGGCAAAAGAGGCTCAAGGTATGACGCACTTAGTGCGAATTTAAAAATATTATTTGATTGTGAAGATTGCTTAGTTGTTAATAATAACGCCTCGGCTGTATTTTTGATCTTAAACACCTTAGCAAAAAATGAAGAAGTTATTACTTCAAGAAGTGAGTTAGTTGAGATTGGGGGAAATTTTAGAATTCCTGAAGTTATGCTAGCAGCTGGAGTTAAACTAAAAGAAATAGGCACGACTAATAAAACTCATTTATATGATTATGAAAAAGCTATCAATGAAAATACTAAGATGATTTTAAAAACCCATCGTTCTAATTTTGCTTTTAAAGGATTTTTTGAAGAGGTAAGTTTAGGTGAAATTCATGCTTTGGCAAAAAAGAAAAAACTCATATCTTATTATGATTTGGGTGCTGGCTGGTGTGAAAAGATTAATAAACAACTTAGTAAAAACGAGCCGAGTGTGAAAGAGCTTTTAAAACATTGTGATATTTTAAGTTTTAGCGGTGATAAACTTTTTGGCTCTACTCAAGCAGGCATTATACTTGGAAAGAAAAAATACATTCAACAATTAAAGAAAAATCAACTTCTAAGAATGCTAAGGGTTGATAAAATCACTCTAGCTTTTTTAAATGAAACTGCCAAAGCTTACTTAGAAAAAGAATATGAAAAAATCCCCACACTAAAACTTTTAAATGATGATTTAAAAACCATAGAAAAAAAAGCACTCTTTGTCAAAGAAAAAATTCCTATAAAATGTGAGTTAAAAGCTTCTAAAAGTTTAGTAGGTGGTGGCTCTATGCCTGATAAAAGCTTAGATACTTTTGTGTTAAGTTTTGATGAGAAAGCTTTGCTTTTACAAGAAAAATTTAGAAAAAAAGGCGTAATCGGCCGTGTTGAAAATGGGCATTTTGTGCTAGATTTTAGAAGTATTTTAGAAAAAGATTTAAACAAAATAATAAGCATTATTAAAGAGGTATTTCATGCATAGTATCATCATAGGCACTGCTGGGCATATTGATCATGGTAAAACTTCGCTTATTAAAGCTTTAAATGGTTTTGAAGGCGATGATTTAAAAGAAGAGCAAGAAAAAGGCATTACGATTAATCTTAGCTTTTCAAATTTAAAAAGTGAAAATTTAAATATTGCTTTTATCGATGTGCCTGGGCATGAAAGTTTAATTAAAACTATGATAAGTGGTGCTTTTGGCTTTAGGGTATGTATGTTTGTCATAGATATAAACGAGGGTTTAAAGGCTCAAAGTATAGAGCATTTAAGGGTTTTGGAATTTTTAGGCGTAAAAGATGTAGTGCTTATTTTGAGTAAGGTTGATTTATGCAAGGATTTAGTACAAAAGCAAGCAGAGCTTTTAAAAGAATTAAAAGCCTTTAAAATCAATATCTTAAAAGTTTTTCCAACTAGCATTTATGATGAGCAAAGTATATTAAATTTAAAAAACTATCTACTTAGTTTAAAGCCTAAAGAAAATGATGAAAATTTGATTTTTAGATACTACATTGATAGGGTTTTTTCTCTAAAAGGTATAGGAACGGTAGTAACAGGGAGTTTAAATGAAGGAAAAATAAGCAAAAATGAAAAAATATTTTGCCTTGAAAATCAAAAAGATATCATTGTAAAAAACATACAAATTCATGAAGAAAATGTTTTAGAAGCAAAAGCTTATAATAGGGTTGCTTTGAGTTTAAATTGTGATTATCATGAGTTAAAAAAAGGCTATATATTAAGTAAAAAAGGTGTTTTTAAAAGCTTTAAAAGTATCGATGGGGTTGTTTTTAGTACAGAGATTAAACACGGGAGTATTTTAGAATTTTGCAGTGGCTCAAAAAAGCTTAATGCAAAAATTAGTGTAATCAAAGAATTTGAAGATAAAACTTATATTAGCTTAGAGTTTGATAAAAACTTACCTTTGTGCTTTGATGATAAATTCATCTTGCTTGAAAATGGGCGTATTAAAAGCGGTGGTGTAGTTCTTAATGCGGTAAGTGAGCCTTTAAAAAAAGATATAAAAGCTAAGTATTTAGCACTTTTAGAACAAAAAGATTTTAAAAAAGTATTTGAGTTTTTAAAACAAACTCACAAACTTGGCTTTGGATTACTTTCAAGCTATCAACGCTTTAAACTCACTCATGAGCAAGCCCTAAACCTAGCAAAAAGCTTAAATCATGTTTTTGTCGATGAGCAAGCTTTAAATGTATATGATTTAAATGCTATACAAACTTTGAAAGAATTTATTGATTTTATTTTCTCTAAAAATCCTTATGCTTTAATCTCGCCTCATTCTATCGCCTTAAGGCTTAGCTGGGCAAGTGAGAGCTTTTGCGCTTATACACTCAAGCAAATGCAAGAAAAATTAGATTTTAAAGATGGCATATGGTTTTTAAAAGGACAAGATTTTGAAAAATTACAAGAAAAGGCTCATTGCGAGCTTTATGAAATTTTAAAAAAAGAAGGTATAAAACCTACTGCACCTTACAATCTTTATGAATATTTAGAGCTTGATAGGAAAAATGGAGATCTTATCTTAAAAAAACTCACCAAAGAAAACAAAGTCAAAAGATTAGCACATAATCTTTTTATAGAAAAAAATACTCTTGAAAATCTCATGCAAGAGTTTTTAAAACTTTTGCAAAATCATCATTTAGATGTAGCTTTTGTTAAAAATCATTTTCAAATTTCAAGAAAATATGCCATAGCTTATTTAGAATATCTTGATAAAAACTATCCTCAAGTTAAAAAAATAGAGGAAAAAAGAATATTAAAAATCTAAGTGTTAAAGATTACATTTTATAATGTGCAAAAATTTTAAAACAAAGGAAAATGATGAAAAAATCTTTAGCTCTCTTAACCCTTGCTAGCTCTTTATTTGCTGCAAGCAATGAAGAAATTATTAATTTTTTTAAGAAAAATCCAAATTTATCAAATGCAAACATTAGTGTTTCTAGTAGAGAAAAAATTCCTGATACTAACTTTGAAGCTGTGATAGTTAATTTTGAAATTAGTGGTAAAAATTTCCAAGAAATCGTTTTCACTCAAGATAATATCATCACAACTGAAGTAATTGATGTAAAAAAAGGTGAATTTTACTCTCAAGTTTATCAAGCAAAACTCATGGAAAAACAACAAGCTGAATTTTCAAAAAAAGCTCTAGTTGAACTTAAAAAAGAAAAAATGTTTATTTCTTTAGGCGATAAAAACAAACCTTTACTTTATGTTTTTAGCGATCCTGAATGTCCATATTGTAGAATGCATTTAGATAAAATAGAAGAAACACTAAAAACTCATCAAGTGAAATTTATCTTAACCCCTATCCATGATACTAGTGCTTTTGAAAAATCTGCATTAATTTACAAAGAAAGTAAAAATGCTAAAGATGATGCGCAAAAAATCGCTATCATGAAAAAATATTATGATAAAAATTTAAAAGATTATAAAAAACCTAGTGAAGCTGAGGTTAAAGCAGTAAGAGAAACTTTCGCAAAATACTCTAAACTTGGTCTTCGTGCTGTGCCAACTATAATCGATGCTCAAAAATAATTTTTTCTTGCTTGTGTTTGCACTATTTTTAAGTGCTTGCACAGGCCCTATGCAAACTTTTATCCAAACAAATAATGAAGGTATTTTCCTGCATGCTAATAAAAATCAAAGTTTTTCTTTACACATCAATAATCCTTCAAAATTAAACACAAATTTAGAAGCTAAGCTCGCTCAAAAATTACAAAATTTAGGCTTAGTTTTAAATAATGTTCAAAGTGATTATAAAATTTATATCAATATAGTAGATTTTAAGAAATTTTCTTACGCGCAAAGATTACGCGCTTCTAATGCGAGATTTTTTTATAATGACTTTGATAAAATAGATGATGTTTTTGAAATGGAAGTAGAAAATTACTATCTTTTACAAGTTAATTTACAAATTAGCTCCAAAAACTCTACTCAAAGCACCTCGCTTTTAGCAAGAACTGCTTATCTTGGCAATATAGACAGAGCCAAAGAGTCTTTAGAAGAAAAAATCGCTAATCAAATAACAAGCTTTTTTTATATACACTAAAGATGGCATTTAAGCCATCTTTTTAAATATAACCATGATCAATCATCGCATCAGCTACTTTTTTAAAGCCTGCTATGTTTGAACCTACTACTAAATTTCCTTCATGATTATAAGCTTTTGCACACTCGTATGAATTTTCAAAAATATTTTTCATAATCTTATGTAATTTTGCATCAACTTCCTCAAAGCCCCATTGACACATACTTGCATTTTGTTGCATTTCAAGTTGAGAAGTCGCTACACCACCTGCATTAGCAGCCTTAGCTGGCGCAAATAAAAAGTCTTTTTGATTTAACATAAAATCGATCGCTTCAAGTGTGCTTGGCATATTAGCTCCCTCTGCTACCATACGACAACCATTGTGATATAAGGTTTTAATATCTTCTAAATTTAATTCATTTTGCGTAGCACTTGGAAAAGCTATATCACAAGGTATACTCCATACTCCATTACAACCTTGTTTATACGCACTTTTTGGAGTAAAAATAGCACCTTTTTTAAGCATTGCATAATCACTCACTCTAGCTCTTTTTACTTCCTTAATTTCTTTTAATAAATCTAAATCTATCCCATCTTTATCATAAACAAATCCATCGCTATCGCTTATTGTGATTGCTTTTGCACCAAGTTGATGTAATTTTTCTATGGTATAAATTGCCACATTTCCACTACCTGAAACTGCACACTCTTTTCCTTCTAATGCATTATTATATTTTGCTAGCATTTCTTGAGTAAAATACACACAGCCATACCCTGTTGCTTCTGTTCTTACTAAACTTCCACCCCATGGAATTTTCTTTCCCGTTAAAGTTCCATCAAAATTAGAGCTAATTTTCTTATAAGCTCCAAACATATATCCAATTTCTCTAGCACCAACCCCTATATCGCCTGCTGGCACATCAGTGCTTGCACCTATGATTTTTGAAAGCTCGGCCATAAAAGCTTGACAAAAACGCATAATTTCTGCTTCGCTTTTACCTTTAGGGTCAAAATTTGCTCCTCCTTTAGCTCCCCCTATCATTAAACCTGTTAGAGAGTTTTTGAAAATTTGTTCAAAACCTAAAAATTTCAAAACATCTAAATCTACACTAGGATGAAATCTGATCCCACCTTTATAAGGTCCTAAACTAGAATTAAACTGCACTCTATAACCAAAATGCGTTTGAGCTTTACCTGCGTCATCAATATATACTACTCTAAAAATAGTCGTTTTTTCAGGCATAACAATACGCTCTAATATAGCATGATCTTGATAAGTTTTGTTAGATTCAAGTAAAGGTTCTAAAGAATTTAACACTTCAGTTGCTGCTTGAAAAAAGATAGGTTGTCTTGGGGAAGTTGCTTGAATTTTTTCTAAGGTTTCATTGATATATTGTTTAGCTATACTCATAAATTGTCCTTTTTATAGTATCTTGCTGTTTGCATTGGCTAAAAATTTTTTTAGCGCCTTTTGCTCCTTTGTTCCTATTTTGTAGTAAATTAGCTTTAAATATGCACTAATTTCTTTTTGAGAAAGATTTCTTGACTTAGAATAATCTAGCAAAATATATTGTGGAATGAAAATTTTACTTTTTGTGAAATTTTTCATCATTTTTTTATAAATAGAAAAATTTTTAATACAAGAAAATCGAGCAAAAACAAAAGGTAGTTTTGTCTTTTCATACCATAATTCGCATAAATCAATATAATCTTTTGGATTTTGCAAATAAAGTTTTAAAGCCTTATCACCGATGATAACCTCCCCTTTTTGCTTTAAAACTTTTGCAAGAGCATTAGAAGTTGCAGAGCTTGCATCTTCTTTGCTTTCAGATTGTTTTTTCACTAAAACGCTTTTTACCTTTTTGCTTGCGCAAATCCCCACATTTAAGGTTTTGTATTTTTTTCTACGACTTTCAACACTTGAGATAATCGCTGCATCAATGCGTCTAAAATACAAATGGCGATTTAGCTTACTAGGAACCCCTTTTTTGTATTCTGTAGTTTGCTTAACATAGCTAGGAAAAGCTGATTTTTTAAGATAGATATGTAAAGGGAGTAAATTAAGATAATCTATCTTACCAAAAATCATCTCGACCTTTCTATGATTAAGTAAAAATATCCTATTAAAAAATATCTTAAATATAAATTAATTTTATTAAAAATACTAGTAATATCAAATTTATATAATTTAAAAAGAAAAAAAGTAACATTTAAAACATATTTTTTAAATGATTTTTAAAAAATATGTTTTTATAACTCATATAAACAATAAAAAATAGATAAAATTAAGTTTTATAATAAAAAATTATTTTAAATAAAACTTAATTTATAAAAAATTATTTTAAACTATCAAAATATCTCTGATAATCAAAATTATTTATCAAAGCTACTCCATCTTCAACCGCAGCTTTTGCTACCGCAGCACTAACTACAGCTTTTACTCTGCTATCAAATGGTTTTGGTATCACATAATCTCTACCAAAACTAAGCTCTTCTACTCCATAAGCTTGTTTTACCTCATCAGTTACTTCAAGCTTAGCTAAATCAGCCAAAGCTTTTGCGGCTGCTATTTTCATATTTTCAGTAATTTTAGTTGCCTTTACATCTAAAGCTCCTCTAAAGATAAAAGGAAAACCTAAAACATTATTAATTTGATTTGGATAATCACTTCTACCTGTTCCAACTATAGCATCGTTTCTAACTCTTTTAACATCTTCTGGCATTACTTCAGGTACAGGATTAGCTAATGCAAAAATCACGGGATCTTTTGCCATACTTAAAATCATCTCATCATCTAAAATCTTAGGTGCACTCAAACCCAAAAATACATCAGCACCTTTTAAAGCTTCTCTTAAAGTGCTATCTTTGGTATCGCTTACAAATTCTAGTTTATATTTATTTAAATCATCTCTTTGAGTATTAATTACACCTTTACTATCTACTAAAACGATATTTTTAACCCCTAAATTTCTATACATTCTAGCACTTGCAATACCTGCTGCACCTGCACCACTTACCACTACTTTAATATCTTCAAATTTTTTACCACTAATTTCCATAGCATTCATTAATCCTGCTGTAGAAATGATCGCGGTTCCATGTTGGTCATCATGCATTACAGGAATTCCAAGATCTTGCAAAGCAGCTTCTATTTCAAAACATTTTGGTGCTGAAATATCTTCTAAATTAATCCCTCCAAAAGTAGGCGCTATAGCTTTACAAAAAGTAACAATTTCATCTATACTATGAGCATTAATTTCTAAATCATAAGCATTAACATTAGCAAATTTTTTAAACAAACAAGCCTTTCCTTCCATAACAGGTTTGCTTGCACTCGCTCCTATATTACCAAGTCCCAAAACCGCACTACCATCGCTTACTATAGCAACTAAATTAGCTTTATTAGTGTATTTATAAGCTAAAGTTTCATCTTTTGCTATCTCAATACAAGGTTCAGCAACCCCAGGAGAATACGCCAAAGATAAATCATGTGCACTATCCATAGGCTTTCTAGCAACAATATCTACTTTACCACCTAAGTGATATTCTAAAGCCTCTTCTTTTAAATTCATTATTTTTCCTTCATATAATTTAGTAAATTTTTTATCCTAAGTTTAGCCTTTTGCACTCCTAAAAATTCCAATACTTCAAATATACTAGGACTAACCGAGTTTCCTGTGAGTGCAATGCGTATAGCTTGAGCTAGATCTTTTAACTTAAGATTATTTTCTTCTAAGAATTGATTAGTTAATTCTTCAAATTCACAAGCATTTTTTTGCTCATTTAAAACCATAGCGTATTTTTCCAAATAAGTTAAATTTGTAACATTGAGAAATTTATCTACAGCCTTTTGATCATATTCTTTTGGGTCATTTAGTAACACTTTAGCCCCGCTAATAATATCATGCAAAGTTTTAGCTCTCTCTCTTAACATATCTAGCAAAAAGCCTGCTTTTTCATACTGACTTAAATCAAAACCTAAATCTTTTAATTGTCTATTGATTTCTTCAAAAGGTAAAGTTTTAATATAATGAGCATTAAGCCATTCTAATTTTTTAAAATTATAGCAAGAAGCACTTTTGTTAATATGATTTGGATCAAAAAGCTCTTGCATACTTTCTAAAGAAAAAATTTCATCATCGCCATGACTCCAACCAAGACGCACTAAGAAATTAAGCAAGGCTTGAGGTAAAATCCCCATATTTTTATATTCCATCACATCAGTTGCTCCATGACGCTTAGAAAGTTTCTTACCATCTTCACCATGTATCATAGCTACATGATAAAATTTAGGTATTTTAAAGCCTAGTGCTTCATAAAGGACAATTTGTTTTGGAGTATTTGATAAATGATCATCTCCTCTTATAACATCACTCACACCCATTAGTGCATCATCAATTACAACGGTTAAATTATAAATTGGGCTACCATCGCTTCTTGCAATTACAAAATCATCTAAGATATCTTCAGCCTTAAAACTAACCTCGCCTTTAATGCCATCTATAAATTTAATCTCTCCACTTTGTGGTGCTTTTATACGCACCACAGGCTCAATACCACTTGGCGGAATTCCTTTAAAATCTCTATATCTACCATCATATTTTGGACGCTCTTTAGCTGCTTCTTGCTTAGCTCTTAACTCATCAAGCTCTTCTTTACTCATATAACAATAATAAGCCTTGCCCTCATCTAATAATTTTTGAATGTATTTTTTATAAATATCAAATCTTTGAGATTGATACTCAATCGTCCCATCATAATCAAGCCCACACCATTTAAATGCTTCTATAATAGCTTGCGTAGCTTCTTGTGAATTTCTTTTTAAATCCGTATCTTCAATACGCAATAAAAATTTACCCTTATTTTTTCTTGCATAAAGATAATTATATAAAGCTGTTCTAAGCCCTCCTATGTGCAAATATCCTGTTGGAGAAGGAGCAAAACGCGTTGTGATTTCTTGCATATTTTTACCTTTTTTAAATTTTTATTGTTATAATGCTATATTTACACTTAAATAAAGGTTTTATATGAGAAAATTTTTAATATCTTGTTGTTTTGCTGCAAATATTTTATATGCTCAAACCCTTGGTGGTGTAGCAATGGTAGTAGAAAATCAACCTATTACTCTTTATGATATAGAACAAACTATGAAAGAATTAAAAACTAATGACAAACAAAAAGCTATAGCATTTTTAGTAGATGATAAAGTCCAACAAAGTGAAGCTAAAAAGCTAGGAATTTATGTAAGCACTTTTGAACTTAATGAAAAATTAGGCCAAATAGCAAAAGGCAATAAAACTGACATTAATGGTTTGCAAGCAAAGATAGAAAAAGATGGTTTAAGTTTTGAAGTTTTTAAAAACAAAGTTAGAAAAGATCTTGAAAGAGAAAAACTTTATAGAAGCATAATGCAAAATGCAAAAATCAATATTGATGATGAAACACTAAAACATTTTTATGAAAGCAATCTTGATAAATTTAGCACTTTTTCAAATATAGACTTAGTTGTTTATAATTCTACCAATCCTGAACTTTTACAACAGCTTGCACAAAATCCTATGTATAAAAATTCTCAAATTAAATCAAAAGCCATTAGTTTAAACGCAGCTAGTTTAGATCCAAGATTACTTGCTTTGTTAAATAATACAAAAATAGGAGAATTTACTCCAGTGTTAAATGGCGAAAATGCTTATATAGTGTATTTTGTAAAAGAAAAATATGGTAAAAATCCTATCGAATTTGATTTAATCAAAGATCAAGTTAGCAATGTCTATACCCTAACTCAAAAAGAACAAGCCTTAAAAAATCATCTTGATAAAATAAGAGCAAATGCTCATATAGAAGAATTAAGATAGGTTAAAACCTATCTTCAATTAATGCCTTGAAAGATAATTTGTATCATAATTATTATTGATAAAATCTGCATTATCCATCATTGCTAAATGAAAATCTTTGGTTGTTTTTATCCCACCTACGATAAGCTCTTGCAAGGCTATTTTCATTTTAGCTATAGCTGTGTTTCTATCTTCTCCCCAAACGACTAATTTTCCAATCATAGAATCATAATATGGAGGCACACTATAATCTTGATAACAATGGCTTTCCATTCTTACATTGCGTCCTGCAGGAGCTACATATTTTGTGATTTTACCTGGGCAAGGTAAGAAAGTTTTAGAATCTTCAGCAGTAATTCTACATTCTATAGAATGACCTTTAAGTTTAATTTCTTCTTGTTTTGGCAAAGGATACCCTTCTGCTACTTTAATCATAAGCTCGATAATATCTACCCCGCTTACCATCTCACTCACACAATGCTCAACCTGCAAACGCGTATTCATCTCGATAAAATAAAAATCTAAATTTTTATCCACTAAAAACTCAAAAGTTCCCGCACCCTCATAATCAATAGCCTTAGCAGCTTTAACTGCTGTTTCATGAAGTCTTGCTCTTGTTTTTTCATCTAGTAAAATTGCAGGAGATTCTTCTATAAGTTTTTGATGGCGTCTTTGCATAGAGCAATCTCTCTCGCCCAAATGTATCACATTTCCGAAGCTATCTCCTATGATTTGTACTTCTATATGGCGTGGGTTTTGGATATATTTTTCCATATACATAGTTCCATCACCAAAAGCACTCATCGCTTCACTTTCTGCTGACCAGTAAGCTTTTTCTAAATCTTTTTCATCTTCAACTACACGCATACCACGGCCGCCACCACCTGCTGCTGCCTTTAAAATCACAGGATAGCCTATTTCTTTAGCAAGTTTTTTTGCTGCTTCAACCCCACCTAAAGCCCCATCGCTTCCTGGGATTACAGGCACACCTGCTCTTTGCATTACTTGTTTTGCTTTACTTTTATCACTCATTAGTGCCATAGCAGCTACTGAAGGGCCTATGAATTTGATATTATGTTTTGCACAAATTTCAACAAAATTTTGATTTTCACTTAAAAATCCATATCCTGGAAAAATCGCATCCGCTTCACTAATTTCAGCTGCACTAATAATAGCTGGGATATTTAAATAGCTTTCTGAACTTCTAGCATTTCCTATGCAAATACTCGCATCAGCATATTTTAAATACAAAGCATCTTTATCTGCAGTAGAATACACACAAATTGCTTTTTTTCCCATTTCTTTTACAGTTCTTAAAGCTCTTAATGCAATTTCTCCACGATTTGCTATTAAAACTTTTTTAATTTCCATTTTATAATTTCTCCACCACAAATAAAGGCATACCAAATTCTACAGGCTGACCATCTGCAACTAATACTTCTACTATCCTACAATCATATTCAGCTTCGATTTCATTCATAATTTTCATCGCTTCAATAATTGCTATAGTACTTCCTTTTTTGATAGTTTGTCCTACTTTAGCAAAAGGTGCTGCACCTGGGCTTGGAGCTTGATAAAAAGTACCTACCATAGGGCTATTGATGGTCGGTTTATTAGAAGAGTTTGAGCTTGCTTTGGTTTCATTAACTACATTTACATTAATTGGCTGTGGAGCTGGAGCAACAGGAGCTGGAGCTGGTAATTCACAACACATATCTCTTTCAAGTTCTATTTCAAATCCATCTTGTTCTTTTATTTTAATCTTGCTTATATTTGCTTCTGCAAAAAGTTGCATTAGTTCTTTGATTTCTTCTTTTGTCATATATTCTCCTTAATTTATAAGACTTAATTTATAATTATATATAAAAATACTAAAAATAACTTCAATTATTTATTTTTTACTTTTATTTTAAGATATAATTTAAAAATTCACTTTAATTATAAAGGACAAAAATGGGCTTAAAAGCAGATAATTGGATCAAAAAAATGGCATTAGAGCACAATATGATAGAGCCATTTTGTGAAGCAAATATAGGTAAAGGTATAGTTAGTTATGGGCTTTCAAGCTATGGATATGATATAAGAGTTGGAAGAGAATTTAAGATTTTCACTAATGTAAATTCCACCGTTGTAGATCCTAAAAATTTTGTAGAAGAAAATGTAGTAGATTTTGTAGGCGATGTATGTATAGTACCTGCAAATTCTTTCGCGCTTGCAAGAACAGTTGAGTATTTTAAAATGCCAAATGATGTTTTGGCTATTTGTCTTGGTAAAAGCACTTATGCAAGATGTGGCATTATAGTAAATGTAACTCCTTTTGAGCCAGGTTTTGAAGGACATATCACTATAGAAATTTCAAACACAACCCCACTACCTGCTAAAATTTATGCTAATGAGGGTATAGCTCAAGTTTTATTTTTACAAGGAGATGAACCTTGTGATGTAACATATGCTGATAAGAAGGGTAAATACCAAGCTCAAACAGGTATAACTTTACCAAGAATTTTAAAATAATTTTATTTTCAACCGATATAAAAACTTAGTCAAGTAATAGGAAAATATATATGTTTAATGGAAAAAGCATTTTAATCACCGGTGGCACAGGAAGTTTTGGAAAAACTTATACTAAAACTTTACTTCAAAAATACAAACCTAAAAAAATCATTATCTATTCACGCGATGAACTCAAGCAATTTGAAATGGCAAGAAAATTTAACGATGATTGCATGCGTTATTTTATAGGTGATGTAAGAGATAAAGAAAGATTAAGCATAGCAATGAAAGATGTTGATTTTGTCATTCATGCAGCTGCTATGAAACATGTGCCAATTGCAGAATATAATCCAATGGAATGTATAAAAACTAATATCCATGGAGCACAAAATGTAATCGATGCGTGTTTGGAAAATAATGTAGAAAAATGTATCGCTCTTTCAACCGATAAAGCATGCAATCCTATTAATTTATACGGAGCTACAAAGCTTGCAAGTGATAAGCTTTTTGTAGCAGCAAATAACATAGCAGGAAATTCTCATACTAAATTTAGCGTTACAAGATATGGTAATGTAGTAGGTTCAAGAGGATCTGTCATACCATTTTTTAAAAAACTCATCAATGAAGGCGCTAAAGAACTTCCTATCACAGATGAGAGAATGACAAGATTTTGGATATCCTTAGAAGATGGGGTTAATTTCGTGCTGAATAATTTTGCCTATATGCATGGAGGGGAAATTTTCGTACCAAAAATTCCTTCTATGAAAATCGTTGATTTAGCTAAAACTATGGCTCCTAATTTAGCTCATAAAATCATAGGTATAAGAGCAGGTGAAAAACTACATGAAATTATGATTTCAAGTGATGATAGTCATTTAACTTATGAATTTGAAAATTATTATGCTATTAGTCCAAGTATTCAATTTAATAACACTAATGTTGATTTTAGTATAAATGCAAAAGGACAAAAGGGTAAAAAAGTTTCTAATGGCTTTTCTTATAGCTCTGATAATAATCCATCATGGATTAGCCAAGAAGAGCTTTTAAATATAATAAATCATACAGAGCTTGAAAAATGATAACTTATTCTCATCAAAATATTGACGAACAAGACATACAAGTAGTTTGTGAGGCTTTAAAAGATGATTTTTTAACCGGTGGAAAAAAGGTTGAAGAATTTGAACAAGCCCTTTGTGAATATGTAGGTGTAAAATATGCTTGCGTGCTAAATTCAGCTACTTCTGCTTTACACCTTGCATATTTATCTTTAAATGTAAAAGATAAAATTGTCTTAACAACCCCCATTACCTTTGCTGCAACTGCAAATGCAGCTTTAATGGCAGGTGCTAGGGTTGAGTTTATAGATGTAAAAAGCGATGGAAATATTGATGAGAAAAAACTTGCTTTAAGATTAAGCCAAGATAGCTCTAATATAGGAGCAATTTGCGTGGTTGATTTTGCGGGAAATAGTGTAGAGATGGATGAAATCCTAGCCTTAGCTAAACAACACAACATCCCACTAATTGATGATGCAAGTCATGCTCTAGGTGCTATTTATAAAGATCAAAAAGTAGGTTCTATGGGGGATTTGAGCATATTTTCTTTTCATCCGGTTAAACCTATCACAACCTTTGAAGGTGGTGCGGTTGTTAGCAATGATGAGGAATTAATCTCAAAAATCAAGCTTTTAAGAAGTCATGGTATAGTCAAAAAAAGGCTTTGGGATAGTGATATGATTGAACTAGGCTATAATTATCGTTTAAGTGATGTAGCTTGTGCTTTAGGTATAAATCAACTAAAAAAACTTGATAATATGCTAGAAAAAAGAGAAATCATCACAAGTTTTTACGATAAAGAATTTGAAAAAAATCCTTATTTTAGCACTATAAAAATCAAAGATTATAAAAAAAGCTCAAGACATTTATATCCTATTTTGCTTTTTCCTGAGTTTTATTACCAAAAAGAGATTATTTTTGAAAAATTATTAAATTTGGGCATAGGTGTACAAGTGCATTATAAGCCTACTTATGAGTTTAGTTATTATAAAAACTTATATGGAAATTTATTCTTAGAAAATGCGGATAATTTTTATAAAGCTGAACTTAGCATACCTGCTCATCAAGAAATGAATTTAAAAGAAGCACAATTTATTAAAGATAGTTTATTTAAGATTTTAGAAGAAACTAAAAAGGCTTGTTGTGAGTAAAAGTATGTATGAGCTAGTTTGTGAGCTTTTTCCTATATGCAGAAGTATTACCGGGAAAGGCTTTAGACAAAGCTTAAAAATACTTGATGAAGCTATGGGGGGGGGTATATTAAAAATTCACTCTATAGCAAGCGGGAGTAAAGTATTTGATTGGGAAGTACCTGCTGAATGGGAAATAAACGATGCTTATATCATCACTCCAAATGGAGAAAAAATTTGTGATTTTAAGCAAAATAATCTTCATGTGTTAAACTATAGCACAGGCATAGACACAGAGCTTGATCTAGCAAGCTTACAAGAGCATCTTTACTCTATAGAAGAAATGCCTGGTGCCATACCTTATGTGACAAGCTATTATAAAAGGCGTTGGGGGTTTTGTATAAAACATGAAGATAGAGTTAAACTAAAAGAAGGAAAATATAAAGTTTTCATAGATGCAAAGCACCATGAAAATGGAGTTTTAAACTATGCTGATTTACTCATACCTAGCACGCAAGAAACAAAAGATGAAATTTTAATTTCCACTTATCTTTGTCATCCATCTATGGCAAATAACGAGTTAAGTGGTCCTGTGGTAGCTACATTTTTAGCTAAATGGCTTTTAGAACTTAAAGAGAGAAAATATAATTATCGTTTTGTTTTTATTCCTGAAACCATAGGGAGTATAGTTTATCTTAGTAAATATTTAAAGCATTTGCAAAAACATACCAAAGCAGGTTTTGTACTCTCTTGCATAGGTGATGATAATGCTTACTCACTCATTCACACTCCAAGTGAAAATACCCTAGCAGATAAAGTAGCTTTACATACCTTAAAAGAAAAAAATAATTTTAAAGAATTTAGCTTTTTAGATAGAGGAAGTGATGAGAGACAATACTGCTCTCCTTTGGTAAATTTACCCGTAGTTTGTGTATGTAGAACTAGATTTGGTGATTATAAAGAATACCACACTAGCAAAGATGATTTAAATTTCATCAGTGAAGAAGGCTTACAAGGTGGCTTAAAAGCCATGCAAGAAATCATTATGAATTTAGAGGTTAATGAAATTTATCAAAATACCGTATTTTGTGAACCAAATTTAGGCAAAAGAGACTTATATATAGACCATTGCAAAAGAGAAGGAAGAGTTGAAAATATACTTAGTTTCTTAGCATTTTGTGATGATAAAAACGATGTTTTAGATATAGCCTCAAAGCTAAATATACAGGCTTATGAATTAAAAGATTTAATAGAAAGATTAAAATTTCATAAACTAATAAAATGAAATATTTCTTAGAATACAATGATAAAAAATACTCTAATGTAGATTTAATAGAAGCTTTTAAAAAACTTAGTATCAAAAAAAGGCGATATTTTGTGTGTGCATACTGAACTTTTTAATTTTGGCACACCCTTG
>NZ_JANQDA010000009.1:0-60180 GCF_024723655.1 Campylobacter sp. RM5063
AAAGAAGATAAAAAAGAAGATAAAAAAGAAGATAAAAAAGAAGATAAAAAAGAAGATAAAAAAGAAGATAAAAAAGAAGATAAAAAAGAAGATAAAAAAGAAGATAAAAAAGAAGATAAAAAAGAAGATAAAAAAACTTCGGCACAAAAAGAGCTTTTTATTCTTGATGTTAAAAAATTAGATAATGGTGTTTTGCTTGATTTGAGTGAAAAAATTAGCCAAAAAGATATAAAAAATTTTACTTTAAAAGGTGATAATTTTCGTTATGTTGCAGATTTTGATGGAATTTTAAAAGGGCCAAAGAGAAATTTTGAATTTAAAGATTTTGATATTATTGTATCACAATTTAATCCAACTAGCATGCGTTTAGTTTTGAGTTCTAAAAAAGAGTTAAAAGTAAAAATAGAGCTTAAAGATCAAAGTCTTTTTATGGGACTTGAAAAAATAGAAAAAAAAGAAGAACCTAAACCTATAGTTAAAAAACAAAGCGAGATTAAAAAAACAGAAGTTAAAAAAGAAGTTGTTAGAAATGAACCTTTATATATTTTAAAATCAAGTAAAGATAAAAGTGGTGTTAATTTAAAATTAAATAATGATATTGATATTGAAGATATTAAAATCAACTCTTTTAAAGATGGTAAAATGTATCGTTCTATTGTGAGTTTTGAAGCCATTCTAGAAGGTGATAGAAAAAAAATTGATATTAATAAAAATCAATCTATCACAATAGTGCAGTTTAATAAAACTACAGTAAGAATTGTTTTAAATTCTACTAGTGATTTTAAGACTAGTCTTGATTTGGATGATGATGAGCTATTTGTAGGATTTGAGAAAAAGATTAAAAAAACGCCAGTAAAAAATACTTCAAAAGCAGCAAAAGCTACTATCAAAAAATCAGGCAAAATTATAGTAATTGACCCAGGTCATGGAGGTAAGGATCCAGGAACTTTAGGAGATAAGGGTGTTAGAGAAAAGGATGTAGTTTTAAGTGTGGCTTTAAAACTTGGAAATGAGCTAAAAAAAAGAGGATATAAAATTTATTACACAAGAAGTACTGATAAATTTATAAACCTTAGAGATAGAACTTCCATGGCTAATGAGAAAATGGCAGATTTGTTTATTTCTATCCATGCAAATGCAGCACCAAATAAACAAAGAGCTAAGACTTTACAAGGAATTGAAACTTTCTTTTTATCTCCTGCAAGAAGCGAAAGAAGTAAAAAAGCTGCTGAAGCAGAAAATCAATCAGATTTTGAAGAAATGAATTATTTTTCCAAGCAAACATTTTTAAATTTTTTAAATCGTGAAAAAATAGTTGCTTCAAATAAATTAGCTATCGATGTGCAGAAAAAAATTTTGAGCAATGTAAGAAAAAAATATAAAGTTGTTGATGGCGGGGTTAGAGAGGCTCCGTTTTGGGTTTTAGTAGGAGCACAAATGCCAGCGATTTTGATTGAAACAGGTTATATTAGTCATCCTAGTGAAAGAAATAGATTGACAAATAAAAATTTCCAAGAATTATTAGCCATTGGTATTGCCAATGGAATTGAAAGTTATTTTTATAAGAATCAATGAAAAAAGCAAATATTATTATAAAAAATAATGCGCCTTTTTCTTTGGATTTTGATGATTATTATTTTAATTCTAGTGATGGTTTAAGTGAAAGCAAATTTATATATACAAATGCTTTTGACTTTGAAAACAAACAAACTATTGTAGCAGAACTTGGTTTTGGTATAGGCTTAAATTTCTTTCTTACATTAAAGCGTTTTTTAAAAGAAAAAAAACACAATCAAAGACTTTTTTATCTTAGCTTTGAAAATTTTTATATAGAAAAAGATAAATTAAGAGAAATTTATAAAAAACTTGGTTTTTATGAGGAATTTAAAGAAGTTTTAGAGCAATTTTTAAATTTTTATCCTCCATGTAAGGATGGAGTTTATAGGTTTTATTTTCAAGATTGTTTTTTAGATTTGGTGTTTGGTGATGCTAAAGAAAATCTACAAAATTTAGACTTTAAGGCAAATATTTGGTATTTAGATGGTTTTTCACCTTCTAAAAATCAAGATATGTTTGATGATAATATTATAAACGATGTTGCTAAAAACTCAAAAATAAATGCTAAGATTTTAACTTTTTCTTCTGCTAGTGTTTTAAAAAAGGCTTTAATTAACAACAATTTTCAAGTGCAAAAGATAAAAGGTTTTAGAAAAAGAGAAATGATACAAGCCATTTTTAATGGTTTAGAATTTGAAGATAAATTTGCATATTTTAATACCCCATCTTTAAAAAAAGAGATTCAAAAAATAGCTATTATTGGAGCAGGTATAGCCGGAGCAAGCATGGCTTATGAGCTTTCTTTAAGAAATGTTCAAGTAGATGTTTTTGAAAAAGAAAATTCATTAGGAAAAGGCGCTTCTGGAAATATCAATGGAATTTTAAGCTCTTTGATTTTAAAACCCGATGTTTTATTGGGCGAGTTTTCACAATATGCTTTTTTAGAAGCAAGTAGATTTTATAGACAAATTTTAAATTTAATTCCACAAGGGGTTTATGAATTTGCTCATAATGAGCTTATGCAAGAGCGTTTTGATAGTCAAAAAGATAATGTTTTATTTGAAATTATTAATAATCAAGCCTTTTTAAAAGATGGATTTTGTATAAAACCTCAAGAGCTTGTGAAGACACTTTTGCAAAAAAGCAAGGCTAGGGTATTTTTTGAGTATGAATTTAAAGATTATTCTTATAAAAATGAAAAGTTTTTTTTAAATTTTAATAATCAAAAAATTTTAAAAGATTATGATGTGTTAATCTATGCTCAAGGTGCTGATGTTAAGAATTTTTTAGAGTATAAATATATGAAATTAAGTAGTGTAAGAGGTCAATGTACTCATTTAAAACCATTTTTAAAAAACCCGCATGCCTTATCTTCTAAAGGATATATTTGTCCTATTAATGAGGAGCTTAATTTACAACTTATTGGCGCAAGTTATGATAGGCTTAATCAAGATACAACGCTTTTAAAAAATGATGATTTGCAAAATATTGAAAATGTAAAAGAGTTTTTGCACGATGAAAATTTAGAGATAATGGGCGGTAAAGTAGGATTTAGATCATATTCTAGTGATAGATTTGCCATAGCAGGTCAAGCCTATGATGAAAATTTTTATATGCAAAATTATAAAGCACTTTTATGGCATAAAAATAAAAATCAAGTCATACCAAATGATTTTATTCCTTTGTATTTTTCTATTGCTCATGGATCTAGAGCTTTTGCTAGTGCTATTGTTTGTGCTAGAGTGATGAGCTCATTGATTTTTGATGAGCCAAGAATAAAAAAAGAATTTTTATATGCCTTACATCCTGCAAGATTCTTAATTAGAAAGCTTAAAAAAGGACTTATTTAATCTTTGATTTATTAATTTTATATATTGGTATATTAAAATTAATATTTTAAGGAGGGTATATGAAAAGAAAAATTTTGCCAAATAATAATCAAAAATTTTTCAATGACGGACAAATGATTATTTCCAAAACAGATACTACAGGAAAAATCATATATTGCAATAGAATCTTTATTTCTCTTTCGGGCTATAGTGAGGAAGAATTATTGGGAAAACCTCATAATATAGTGCGTCATCCGGATATGCCAAAAGTTGTTTTTGAATTACTTTGGGAAAGACTTAAGAGTAAAAAAGAGATTATAGCTTATGTTAAGAATCTATCAAAAGATGGATCATTTTATTGGGTTTTGGCTTTTATCAGTCCTTCGTTTGATTCCAAAGGAGAAGTTGTTGGGTATTATTCTATGCGTTTAAAACCCAAAAAAGAAGCAGTTGAAAAAATAGAAAAATTATACAAAGAGCTTTTGATTGAAGAGCAAAAAGGTGGAAAAGGTGCATCAAGGAAGAAACTTGATGATTATTTAAATACAAAAGGGATGAGTTATGAAGAATTGGTTTTATCAATATAATATCAATCAATCTGTAAATTATTTTGCTTTATTTTTATTTTGTTTGATGGCAATCTTGGAAATAGTAGAAAATAATATTTTTGGTTTTATTTTTTGTGTGATTGGAACTTTAGTGGTGTTATTTGGGCTTGCTAGTGCTTATTATAGAAATAAAGAAGTTTTAAGGATTACTCAAGTTTTAAATGAGCTTACAAAAGGAAATTTGGAAGCAAGAATTACTCATATAGCTGTTCCAAAATCTGGAGTAGGAAAATTAAGTTGGGTTGTGAATGATTTAGCTGATCAAATGGAGGCTTTTAACAGAGAAATTCTTAATGCTATTTTAGCTGTAAAAGAACAAAGATTTTATAGAAAAGCAAGATTAGAAGGCTTAATGGGTACTTTCGCATATAATGCTAAAATTATTAATGAAGCTACTTTAGAAATAGAAAAAACTCAAAATTTATCCATAAGAAGTATTGTCGTTGAAAATGTTTCTAAGGATATGTCGGATTCTTTGCAAAAAGAATTAGCTTTGATTAATGTGAAATTAAATGATAATGCAAGCACTATGTATGATATATATGAGCAGGCAAATGATATTTCTACTCATTCTTCAAAAAGTGCCAAAAATGCAGAATTAATTTCAGTCGATTTGCAAAATTTAGGTGAAAATATCACTCAAATTCATACTTTAATGGATACTTTTTCACAGCAAATTAATAATGTTTCTTCTTTTATATCTATTATAGAAGATATTACAGAGCAAACCAATCTTTTAGCATTAAATGCAGCTATTGAGGCAGCTCGTGCAGGAGAGCATGGTAGAGGTTTTGCGGTAGTTGCAGATGAGGTAAGACATTTAGCTGAAAAAACTCAAGAGGCTGCCAAAGAAATTTCTGTGATGATTAAAGTATCAATAGAGCAAATGAGTAATATTAAAAATATAACTAATGAAGCTTATAAAGTTGCTAAAAAATCTAACTCAAGTTTAGAAGAATTCCAAGAGGTGTTTACCGGTGTTGATGAGAAAGCTAAAATTTTATTAGATGAGATTTCTAAGACAAGTGTTGATACTAATAAAATATTGCTTTATTTAGAGTGTTGTTTAAAAACATATCTAGCTTGCTCTTGTGTGATTAATTCCAAAATAGAAGATATAGAAGATAAAAATTTAGCCAAATTTGATTCTACAAGTAATATTTATGTTTTAAATCAAAATTTAAATTCTTATATAGAAAAATTATTTGATTGTATAAGAAACAATCAAATAGTCAAAGAGGAAAGAAAAATTTATGCACATATTAAGCAAATTCAAGATATAAATGAAAAAATGATAAGCGAAATAGAGCATAAAAAACATATTTAATAAGAGGTTAAATGAAAAAATACATTTTTTTAAGTTGTATATGTTTAAATGCGCTTGCTTCTAATTTAGAAGAAAGCTTAAGTGAGGGTGATGTTAATATAACTAAAGAACAAAAAACAAATGCAATTTCTAAACAAGTATTTTTTCAAAAACCGCAGGAGTATCAAGGTCAAAATGTCGATTTTGGTACTTTTGCTAGTAATTCTTTAGCACAGGTTTTAAATTTAAGCTCAAAGGACAAAACAGAAGCTAGTTTAGATTATAACGCTTTAAATGTAAATATTAAAAATATCAACTCAATTTTAGATTATGATAATGCTACTTTACTTTTAGAAAAACAAGCAAGAATAGGGCAGTTAGAGCAAGCTTATTCTTTGGGAATTATTAATCGTTATGAATTTGATGAAATCAATTTTGGTTTTAATTATTTCAATGATCAATATAAACAAGCTTATGCAAAAAATAGTTTTGGCGCTGAATTGCAATTTAGTCAATATTTTAAAGCATATGCTAATCATTATGATATAAAAGAAAATAATAGTGATGATAGTACAGAGTTTGGGGTTATATTTGATTTACCTTATTTAAATGTTTTAAATGTAAATTCTAACATGAAAGAAACACAAAATCAGTATAACATTACTTATTCTCCAATTTCTATTTTGGATTTATCGCTTAATTATCAAGATGAAAAAACAAGCGCAAAAGATCAAACAGCAATGTGGGTTAAGTTTAGACTAAATTATGAGCAAAGTTTAAGTAAGCAATTTTATAATAGCTTTTATCGTAAAAATAGTATAGCTGAGTTTAATCGCTATGATTTTGCTACTAGGACTTATTAATTGCTCATAAAACGAGTAATGTCGTTGTAAGTTACAAATACCATTAAGCTTAAAAGTAAAGCCATGCCAAAATAACTAAGATATTCAAAACATACTTTTGGTACTTCTTTTTTAAAAATTAATTCATAAAGATTAAAAAGTATATGTCCTCCATCTAGTGCTGGTATCGGAAGTAAATTTAGTACTCCAAGATTGATGGAAATTAAAGCTGTGATTAAAAATAAAACTACTATACTAGTATTTGCTGCTTTGGAGGTTATATCCACCATAGTGATGATTCCACCCATATTTTTAGCATCTAATTCCCCACTGATGATTTTAGCAAGACCTTTGAAAATAAGCAAAGAAGCATTTATGCTTTCTTCATAAGCATATTTCAAACTGCTAATTCCTGAGTGATAAATAGTAACAAACTCACCCTTAGGTGCTATACCAATAAGAGGTTTTTGAACTTTTTGATAAAACTCATTATAACCTTGGTCAATTTGCGGTGTTAAAGTGATATTGATAAATTTATTATCGCGTTCTATGTCAAGCAGGGTTGGTTTTGCGTGAACAAGTTTGCCAATTTCTTCAAAACTTTGAATTTGAACTCCATCTATAGCTAGGATTTTATCACCAATTTGTAAATTTGCTTTTTGTGCAGCTGAATTTGGTGCTATATTGCCAATAACAGGTGCAAGTTTTTGCACACCTAAAAAACCTATGGCTATATAAAGTAAAAATGCTAGAAAAAAGTTAAAAAATGGTCCCGCAAAAAGTATATAAATTCTAGCTAAAGGACTTAAAGTGTTATAGCTATTTGGCTCATAATTTTTTTCACTAGGATTTAAATCATCTTGTCCTTTAAGTTTAACATAACCGCCAAATGGTAGGGCGGATAAGCGATATTCTGTATTTTTGTAAGTTTTTTTAAAAATAGCTTTTCCAAAACCTATGCTAAAAATTTCTACATCAACCCTCATATGTTTTGCAGCTAAAAAATGTCCTAATTCGTGAAAAAAAATTAAAAAAGATATCACTAAAAGTGTTATTAAAAAACTAAAAGAATAAAATTTAAAGCCAATAGCTAAGATAATAAATAAAAATAAATATGATTTCAATTTATACCTTTTTTAAATGTTTTACATAAGCTAGTATGTATTCAAAAGCTGAATAAAGTGTAAGCACTAAAGCAATAAATAACAATGTATTGGCAAAAGGCCATTGCATGATTAAAAATATAATAGCTATCATTTGAAAAGTTGTTTTTATTTTACCTGCAAAAGAAGCACTTACATCAATTTTTTCACTTACCATAACCACTCTAAAGCCGGTGATGAAAAATTCTCTTACTAAGATAATGTAAACCATCCATGGATCAGCTTTTTGTGTAAGTAATAACCCTAAAAATGCAGCTAGAATAAGCATTTTATCTGCTAAAGGATCTATAATAGCTCCAAGTTTAGTAGTTTGATTCCAAGTTCTTGCAATATAGCCATCGAAAAAATCAGTTAAAGCAGCTATGCTAAAAATAACACAAGCAAAATAATTTACCCAACTAGGATGGATATTTTCAAAATCATTAATAAGTAAAAAAAACAAAAGTGGAGCTAATAATATCCTTATAAAAGCTAAGATATTGGGTAAATTCATATTTTTAAAATCCTTTATAAAGCACCCTTAAGGTAATATTACTTAAAGGTGGTACCACCATCTACGATCAAAGTATGGCCTGTGATCCAATTTGCCTTATCAGAGCATAAAAATAAACATGCGCCAGCTAGATCTTGTGGCTGTCCAATGCGGTTTAGCGGACTAAGATTGATAGTTGCATTTTTTACCTCTTCATAATTTGTAAATGCTTTAAGCGCGTCAGTATCAATTGGTCCACCGCTAACTACATTTACACGGATATTTTTAGAACCAAGCTCGGTTGCAGCATATCTTGCCATAGCTTCAACCGCTGCTTTAGCTGTACCATGACCAGCATAATTTTCAATATGAACTAAATTTCCTGTTGAAGAAATAGATAATATACTACCCCCATCAACTTTTTCCATTCTTTTTGCCGCTTCTTGCGCTCCAACAACAAAAGCATTTACAGTTGCTGTGAAAATATTATTAATACCTTTTGGCTTTAATTTCATAAATTTAGTATATCCACCTACAACAGCACGACCTGAAATGATAGCATTAGAGATGAAAAAATCTATTCTATCAAAATCTTGATCAATTTTTTCAAACAACTCTTTATATGTTTCTGGTTCAAGTATGTTAAATTCATAAGCTTTTGCTTTGATTTTATAATTATTTTCTAAATCTTTCACAATTTCTTGAGCTAAATCTGCATTAGAATTATAAGTAAAAGCTACATTAGCTCCTGCTTTTGCAAACTCATATACAATAGCTTTACCAATCCCTCTTGTTCCACCGCTAATTACTAAAGTTTTATTTTGAAAAAAAGTATCCATTAAAATCCTTTTATATTATAGTTTTTCATAATCGCTTCTATTTTTGTTAAATTGCAATCACTAGGTTTGCAAAGTGGCAAACGATATTCTAAAGTAGGGGTTAAACCTGCTATATACATTGCCGCTTTAATAGGTATAGGATTGCTTTCACAAAATAAAATTTTATTAATATTATATAACTCATCATTGATTTTTTTAGCTTCAATGTATTTTTCTTTTAAAGCTAGATGAGTTAATTTTGAAATCATATCAGGAAGTAAATTTGAAGTAACTGAAATCACACCCTTACCGCCATTTGAAAGTATAGGATAATTAATCGCATCTTCCCCGCTTAAAAGTATCATTCTAGGTTCATGCGCTAGCAAATCAACGCACTTATCAATGCTTCCACTAGCTTCTTTTACTCCGTAAATATTTTCACAATCTCTAAATAATCTTATAATAGTTTCTGTTTGAAGCTCACACCCTGTTCTTCCTGGGACATTATATAAAAGTACAGGTATATCTATACTTTTTGCTATTTCTTTATAATGAAGATATAAACCTTCTTGTGTGGGTTTGTTATAATATGGAGTAACGCTTAAAATTCCATCAGCTCCATGCTCTTGTGCAAACTTAGCCAAACTTACAGCTTCATGTGTGGCATTGCTTCCTGCTCCTGCTAAAACCTTACAAGAACTTCCTTTGCATGCATCTAGTGCTATTTCTATACAAATTCTATGTTCTTCATGGGTTAAGGTGGCACTTTCTCCGGTTGTTCCAACAGGCACTACTACATCAATTCCATTTGCGATTTGTCTTTTGATGAGTTTATGGTAAGTTTGCTCATCTAATTTTCCATTTTTAAACGGAGTTATTAAAGCTGTCATTGCTCCTATGATGATGTTATTGTCCATTTTCACCCCTTTTTAAGATTATTGTTGTAGATTTGTCTTCATTGAAGTATTTTCTAGCACAATGAATTAAATCATCTTTGCTTAGATTTTCTATATTTTTTTTATAATCAAGCAAAGGTTTTAAATCACCCTTTGCAAGATAAGATCCATAAATATTTGCAACGCTACTTGCATTGCTTAGTGAAAAAATAAAATCACTTTTTACGGTATTTTTGATTTTTTCCATGATAGCATCATCAAATTTGGCATTTTTTACATCTTCAAGAATTTTCAAAAGCTCTTTTTCAACATCTTCTGCTTTTATACCTTCATTACAAACACAAATAAATATAAATAAATTCTCATCTATATTTTCACTTGCATAGGCATAAAATTCATTGATTAGTTCTAATTTATCAATTAAAATTTCACTTATTAATGAGCTTTTTCCATTTCCTAAAAGCTCACTCAATGCGCAAAGTTTTGGCATATCTTCATGATTAAATGCAGGAATTTTGTATGCAAGTGCTAGTAGTTGCGTATCGCTTTCTTTGTGCAAGATCACGCGTTTAGCACCATCTTGTTCAGGTTCTTTTTCATGAACTATAGGGATTTCTTTGGTGTTTTTTATATCTTGAAAATGTTTTTTAGCAAGATTGAAAACTTCATCTTCATTAATATCGCCACTCACAAGCAAAATAGCATTTTTGGGTTGATAAAAAGTTTGATGAAAATCTTGTATATCTTCTATTTTCCAATTTTGTATATCTTTAAAAAAGCCTATTGGAGTCCAATGATATGGATGATGTAAAAAGGCATGATTGTATAATCTAAAATATAAATATCCTAAAGGATTATTATCAGTTCTCCAACGCCTTTCTTCTAAAACTACATTTCTTTCGGGTTGAAACTCATCATCTTTTAAATTTAAATTACGCATTAATTCAGCAAAAAGCCACAAAGATTTGTCTAAATTTTCACTAGAGCATTTTATAAAATAATGCGTATAGTCAAAACCAGTACTTGCATTATCCACTCCACCAAAACCCTTGACTATCTCATCAAATTCGCCTGCTTTTAAATTTTTTGTACTTTTAAAATTTAAATGTTCAAGCATGTGAGCTATGCCGCTTTTTCCCATTTTTTCATTTCTTGAGCCAACTTTATAAAAAATATCTACACTTATAACCCCGCTTTTTTTATTTACAGGTAAAGTGTAAATTTCAAGTTCATTTTCAAGGGTGATTTTTTTATAATTAATCATTTAAAATTAACTCCTATAGCTTGACTAATATGATTAAAACCATCTTGTTTTAAAAGTTCAATTAATCCTTGATTGATATTTTTAACAATGCTTGGTCCTTTGAAAATCATAGCTGTATAAATTTGAACCAAACTAGCCCCATTTTTAATGCGTTCATAAGCAAGTTCAGCACTATCTATACCACCGCTTGCTATTAAAATAGTATCTTGATAAATTTCTTTAGCTACTTCTTTAAAAAATGTCGCACTTTTTTGAGTGATTAATCTACCACTAATTCCACCAAAGGTTCTTGTATTATCAATTAAAGAATAATCTATACTAGTATTTGCCATGATAATACCATCAGCTTTTGCACTAATAGCACTTTTGCAAAGTGAAATTGCACTATCTATACTCATATCTGGAGCAATTTTTAAAATCACAGGTTTTTTTGTGATTTCTTTTGCTTGATTAAATAGGGTGTTTACAAATTCCTCACTTTGTAAATCTCTTAAATTTTTGGTATTTGGAGAGGATATATTAATCACAAACAAATCGCACAAATCTTTAAATTCTTTTAATAAAATAATATAATCATTAATAGCTTCTTCATTTGGAGTGATTTTATTTTTGCCTATATTTGCTACTAAAGGTATGCTAAAAGGATAGACTTTTTTTACTTCTTTTGCGATAGCATCTTTACCTTTATTATTAAAACCCATAGCATTTTGAATACTTTCTTGTTCAACAAGTCTAAAAAGTCTAGGTTTTTCGTTACCATTTTGAGGTTTTGGGGTGAAAGTTCCATATTCTAAAAAACCAAAACCTAAAGCACTTAGCGGTCTTATCATAGTTGCATTTTTATCAAAGCCACCTGCTAAGCCCACAGGATTGTAAAAATTTAAATTAAAAATTTCTTGATTTAAAATTTCATCATTTATTATACAATCTTTTGCAAAAAAACTAAGCCCTCCAGGAAATATACAATCTAGCGTTCGCATACTAAATTCAGCTAAAGCATGGGCATTTTCTGGATCTAATTTATATATTAAAGGTTTTAAACTTTCATAAGTCATATTTTTCCTTTTTTACAAAATAGCATATTTTACTAAAAAAATGATAATTCTTAGTTTTCATTTTCTTTAACTTTATCAGTTTTTTGTACTTTTTGTTTTAATTTTTGATAAATTTCACAATGTTGCATTAAATAAGCATCATTTCCTATAGAAGCTATTTTTCCTTTATCAAGCACAGCAATTTTGTCAGCATTTTCTATAGTGCTAAGCCTATGAGCGATGATGAGTATTAAGCGATCTTTTTTTAAGCTTTCTATAGTTCTTACTATGGCTTTTTCACTTTCATTATCAAGTGCTGAAGTTGCTTCATCAAAAATTAAAATTTGAGGATTTTTATATAAAGCCCTTGCTATGGCAATGCGTTGTTTTTGTCCACCTGAGAGATTTTTTCCATGCTCTTTTAATTCAGTATGTATGCCACCAAGCTCTTGAACAAAATCATAAGCATTAGCTTGTTTTAAAACCTCTATCACGCGTGTTTCGTTATATTCTTTAGCATAAGCAATATTTTGAGCTATAGTGTCATTAAATATATAAATATTTTGAGTTACCAAAGAAATATTTTCTCTTAAACTAATAATATCAAAAGAGCTAATGTCTTTTTGATTGATTAAAATCTCACCACTATCTTTTTCAAAAAAATACATCAAAAGATTGATAATAGAAGATTTTCCTCCACCACTTGATCCAACTAAGGCTAGAATTTCTCCTTTGTTAAAAGAAAAATTTACATCTTTTAATACCATTTTATCTTTTTGATAGCTTAAAGAGACATTTTTAAAATGAATATTTTGGATATTTTCTGTAAGTTTTTCATCGCCACCTTTAATTTGTGGTTCTAAATCAGTTAGATAAAAAGTTCTCTCACTAGCTGCTACTGCATTTTGCAATCTTGTATAAAGTGAAGAAAGTCTTTTAATAGGAGTATAAGCCATAAATAAAGCTGTAGTAAAGCTAAAAAAAGAACCTATGCTTAAACTTCCATCAATTACTTCTTTACCACCTATTATAATTACTATTGCAAAGCCAATTGAACCCATAGATTCCATTAAAGGGCTACTTAAAGCTTCAATTCTAATGCCTTTTAAGGAAAGTTTGCAAACTTCGCTATTAGTTTGGCTGAATTTTTGCATTTCACTTTTACCTGCATTAGAAGCTTTAATAAGTTCTATATTAGAAAAGATTTCACTTAATCTTGAAGTAAGATCAGAATTTTTTTCTTGAGTATTGCGTCCTATTTTTTTGATTTTTTTAGCAAAAATAGCAAGAGGGTAAATTGCTAAAGGTAAAATAACTAAAGCAAAAAAAGCAAGTTTTGGACTTTGATAAATTACCACACTTAAAAGTCCAATCGCGGTTAAACTTTCTCTTAAAATTTCAGGTATTATAGTAGAAACTATATTTTGTAAAGCTCCAATATCAGAAGTACACCGGCTGATTAATTCTCCGCTTCTGTATTTATGAAAAAAGCTCATATCTAAGCGTAAAAGATTGCCAAGAACTAATTCTCTTAATCTTCTTAAAATATCTATCCCAACATAAGATATATAATAAACTTGCATATAAGCACCAAGATTTTTTAAAACATAAATTAAAACAACAAGTAAAGGCATATAATAAAGCAAATCAACATTTTTTTCTATAAAAATTTTATTTAAAATAGGCTCTATGATGTATGCACTAGCAGCTGTGCCACCACTAGTTAAAAGCATGCCAATAATAGCTAAAACAAAATAAAACCAATAATCTTTATAATAAGGCTTAAAGCGAGTAAATACCTCTTTAAGCTTCATTTCTTTGTAATTTTTATCCATTTTTCTCCCATACCACACCATTTGGTGTATCCATTAAAAGAATATTCTCTTTAGCTAAATCATCACGGATTTGATCTGCTAAGGCATAGTTTTTTTCTTGCTTTGCCTTGTTGCGTAGAGTGATTTTTTCTTCTATTTCTTGACATTTTTCTTGACTAATGCCAAATTGAAAATATTTTATAGTATCCATAAAACCTATACCAAAAATAAAAGCAAGTTCTTTTAAGTTTTTTTCTACTTGTATTTTATAAGCTTTGTCTTTTAGGTTTTGATCTAAGTAAATATTACTTTCATTGATAAACTCATCAAGTAAAGCCAAGGCTTTAGAGGCATTTAAATCATCATTTAAAACTTCTAAGATATTTTTAGCTACTTCGCTTTCTATGGTAGTTTTTTCATCTATAAAAGCATTTAAATTTAAGCGTTTTTTTAAGCGATAAAATTTATCAAGTCTTTTTTTAGCAGCTTGTAAGTCTTCTAAAGCGTAGTTAAAATGCGCTCTATAATGCACACTTAAAAGATAAAATCTCAAAACCTCTCCGCTAAAAAGTTTTAAAGAATCTTTTAGAAAAAAGCTGTTTCCTAAGCTTTTGCTCATTTTTTCACCATTAATTTGCACAAAGCCATTATGCAGCCAAAAATTAGCCAGCTCATGATTGTTTTTACAACGACACTGACAAGCTTCATTTTCATGATGAGGAAAAAGTAAATCTATGCCTCCTGCATGAATATCAAGTTTATCTTTAAAAATACTTTCTATCATCACAACGCATTCTGTGTGCCAGCCTGGTCTTCCTTTGCCAAAACTTGCAGGATAAAATTTTTCATCAAATTTCCATAAAACAAAATCGCTATCATTTTTTTTAGCCACGCTTTCTTCTAGGCGTGATTGATTATCTTCTAAATTTCTTTTAGAGATATAAAAGTATTTATCATCTTTGCTGGTATCAAAATAAATTCCATCTTCAAGTTTATAAGCTAGGTTTAATTCTAAAAGTTTTTCTATATATATAATCATTTGCTCAATATAAGCTGTAGCCTTTGGTTTAAAATCAGGTTCTAAGATATTAAGCGCTTGCATATCTTCTTCATATCTTTTAATATAAAAATTTGTAATTTCTTCTAAACTTTTACCACTTTCTTGTATTTTTTTTAAAATTTTATCATCAATATCAGTGTAATTTCTAGCAAAAACCACTTCATAATCACTTGCTAGTAAAACTCTTCTTAAAAAATCAAAACAAACACTACTTCTTGCATGTCCTAAATGTGCATCATCATATACAGTAGGTCCGCATAGATAAATGTTTGCTTTTTTTGCCTCATTTGGGATAAATTCGCATTTTTTCTTTAAAACACTATCAAAAAAAACCATTAAAATAAACCTTTAAAAAAATGATAAATTCCAATTAAAAATTGTATTAAAATATCTTTAATTTCAAATAAGCCTAGAGCAAATAAACTTAAAAATACTATACTAATAAGCCAAAATTTAACCCTAAAAATACCCCAAAGATTTTTAAAGCCAAATTCTTTAATATTAGCATATAATAAATAAAAAGCACTAATAGATGAAGCTAATGCAATGCCTAAGCTCTTATAGGCTTCTTCTTTGATAAGTAAAATAATCACTATACTAAAAAATGCTGATATAAAAAGTGTTTTAAAGGCTATTATAGCGGCTATTTTTTGTTTAAATTTAGCATAAAGCCATAAAGAAAAAAGTTTTTGCAAACCAAAAGGTAAAAGTCCTAAAAGATAAGCTTGTAATAAAAATGCAGTGATTTTTGTATCTTCTTGATTAAAATTTCCTCTTTGAAATAAAAACTCTACAATTTCTTTAGCTAAAATAATCCCTACTATGCTAGCTAAAATCAAAAGCACGCTTAAATATTCAAAAGCTTTTTGCATAAAAGCTAAGGCTTTTTGTTCTTCATTTGCTTTTAAATGTCTTAGTATTTTTGGAAAGCTTACTTGACTTAGAGCGATTGCAAAAAGAGCTAAAGGAAGCTGAAAAACTCTGTTAGAATAATACAAATACGAAATACTTCCAGCCATTAAAAAACTAGCTATAGTAGTATCTAATAATGAACTAATTTGATTTGCCGAAGAGCCTAAAAGTCCATGGGTAAAAGTAGAGTGGAATTTATCTAAATTGGTCTTTGTTTTTTTAAGTTTTATGCTTAAATACATGCTTTTTAAAATTCTAGTATTTTTTAAAGCAAAAATATGCCATATAAGTTGAGCTAAACCACTTAAGACAGTCGCATATGAAAAATAATACAAGGCCTCTAAAGGCTCATCTTGATTGACAAAAAAACCTGCAATCACAACAAAAAGATTAAAAAATGAAGCAGAAAAAGAAGTGATGAAAAAATTTTGTTTATAATTTAATAAAGAGCCTAAAAAAGTTACCAAAAAAATAAAAAACAAATACCAAAAATTAATAGAAACCAAAGGCGCAGCCAAGATAATTGTTTCTTTATTAAAGCCAAAAGCAAAAATCTTTGTAAAAAATTCAGCAAAAAAACTCACTAAAATACAGGTTAAAAACACTATAATACTAAATTGCAATAAAACATTTATACAAAAAGCACCTTTTTTACTTGCTTTTAAAAAACTTGGTAAAAAAGCTTGTCCAAAGGCCCCTTCTGCAAAAATTCTTCTAAAAAAAGCAGGCATTTTTAAAGCCACAAAGAAAATATCGCTATAAATTCCAGCTCCTAAGTACAAAGCTAAAACAATATCTCTTAAAACGCCCATAATCCTAGAAAATAAAATTCCTAAGGCATTGATGATGAAATTTTTAAAAACAATATTTTTTCTCATTAGTTTTCATTCTTTAAACATTAGTTTGAGTATTATAAAATTTTTAATAGAGCTAATTTTAACTAAATTTTGATTTTATTTTTGCTAAAATCAAAATTTTATATATAATAAGGAAGCTTAAGCTATGGAAGAAAAGAAAATTTTATACACTAAAGACCCTTATAGAGAGCTTTTAATATTTGCTTCTGAAAATAAATGTGAAGTTGATGAACTTGATTTTAGGTTGTTAAGTTTTAGTACTTCTTATACTTATGATAATCAAGAATGGATAAAAGTTAATGAAAAAGAATTGAAAATTTTTGAAGAAGATGAGAAATTTTTAAATCATGAATTAAATATAGAACAAGAATATAAAATAGAAATTTATTTTAAAAAATTTGCACGCATTTCAACTTTTGAAGTTAGTTTATATACTAATGAGCTTTGTACTTTATTAAAAGCCAGCATTAGAGCTAGTGAAACTATTGCTTTTCATGACAAATTAGCTCTAGAGCTTTTAGAGGCTATTTATAAAGCGATGATAAAAGAAAAATATTTGCTTGGGTTTAGAATTTTTGATTTTAAAAAGCAAATTATTGATTTTAATGCTAAGGTTAAAGAGAAGCAAAAATTTGATTTTGAAGTTGAATTTGAAGTATGTAAAGGAATTAATCCGCAAGAGCCTACAAATGAAGAAATAAAATATCATTATTTAGAAAATCTAAAAAAGTATAATGATGTGATGAATAGAAACTATGTAGCACCTATAGGAAAAGACGAGGTGGCTATTGAGAGAATTAAGCCAAAAGAGGGTAGCGATGGCAAGGATTTAAGATTTAAAATTTTAAAAGCACTTCCACCAAAAATAAATAAAGAAAAAGTTATTTGTTCTGATAAATTTGAAGTTAAAGAAGATGATGAGAGTATAAAATATATTGCTAAAAAAGATGGTTTTATTATACAAAGAAAATCCATTTATGAGATAGAAAATTATTTAGAATTTAGTAAGGTTGATTTTAAAAGTACAGGTTCTATTTGGGCGGGTTTTGATAAGCAAGTTATTATTGTGATTAAAAATACAAACACTCTAGAAGATGCAATAGGTCCTAGAATTACTGTTGAGGCTCAGGAATTAGAAGTTACTGGTAATATGGCTCAAGATTCTGTTTTAAGAGGTAAAAAGATAATTCTTAAAGGCAATATGCATCATAAAAGCACTATTATAGGACAAAAGGTTGAGGTTAATATCTTAAGAGGATATTGTGAGGCTGAGGAGGTTTTTGCTGAAACTTTGGAAAATGGCTCTATCAAGGCTAAAAAAGTAAATATTAAAAAGGCTATGGGTGGAGAGATTATTGCTGATGAAATTTACATACAAGAACTCGGCGGAAATTGTTTATGTAGTGCTAAAAGTTTAATCCATGTTGAAAAAATTCAAGGCAGTGGAAATAAATTTATAATTCAAGATCTTAAAGCTTTTGGAGAAGAAAAAAGCGGAGAAGAGATACTAATACATGTTGATGGATTGAAAAAAGAACAAGAAAATTTAGCTAAAGAAATAGAAGAGACTAAACACACAATCAATATAAGTAAAGACTCCATACGAATTTTACAGCAAAAAGTAAAAGAATTAATGAGTGCAAAAAGAGCTATACCGCAAGCTTATAAAGCTACTATTAAAGATTTTAATCAAAAGATTGAAAATCTAAGTATTTTTGCCAATAAAATAGAATCTTTAAAAGAAGAAGAAAAAGCAAATATGGAAAAGCTTAAGAAAATTCAAGAAAAACTTTTAAAATCTAAGATTATTAATAAAAGTGGAAAATGGATGGATTTAAATGAAATTAAATTCATTTTGTTAAATCCTAGAAAAGAATTAAGCTATTATCCTCATGATGAAGAAAAAATTCAATGTTTTGAGCTTCAAAAAATTAATACAGAAAATGAGATGGAACTTTTTGAAATTCGTGCTATTAACAATTACAAGGAAGAAACTAAATGATAGTGGCAATTGAAGGAATAGTGAGTAAAAAAGAACCTACTTTTGTAGTTTTGAAAACTTCAAGTGGGGTAAGTTATGGTGTTTTTGTTTCGCTTTTTTGCTCAAGTAATTTTGAAAAAGATCAAAAGGTTGAGTTTTTAATCACTCAAATTATCAAAGAAGACTCTCATAAATTATATGGATTTTTAGATATAAATGAGCAAAGAATGTTTGAATTATTAATCAAAATTAGTGGTATAGGAGCAACTACTGCTATGGCACTTTGCTCAAGCTTAGATACTAATACTTTTTATGCAGCTTTGCAAAGTGGCGATGAGAGTGTATTTAAAAAAGTTCCTGGTATTGGTCCAAAGAGTGCAAAAAGAATTATAGCTGAGTTAAGTGATACAAAAATCAATATAGAAAATTCTAATCAAGACCAAGCACAAGCTTTGGCAGCTTTACTTTCACTTGGTTTTAAACAAGAAAATATTTTAAAGGTTTTAAAAACTTGTGAGAGTAAAAATACTAGTGAGCTTATTAAAGAGGCTTTGAAAAAATTAGCATAATAAAAGGAAAAATATAATGATATATGGTGTAATTTTTGGTGCAAATTCTTATGAGCATGAAATTAGCATTGTAAGTGCTGTGGTATTAAAAAAAGTACTCAAAGCACAAAAAAAATTTATATTTTGTGATAAAAATAAGGAATTTTTTCTTATAGATGAAGAAAAAATGAATGCAAAAACTTTTAGCAGCGGTGCTTATAAAAAAGAAAAAGCCTTGGTGTTAAAGCAGGGTGGGTTTTTCATAAAAACTATGTTAGGTGAGAAAAAACTTGACATTGATATAGCGATAAATATCATACATGGAAAAGATGGTGAAGATGGCAAAATAGCTGCTTTGCTTGATTTTTATGGTATAAAATACATAGGTCCACGCATAGAAGCTAGTGTTTTATCTTTTAATAAGGTTTTAACTAAACTTTATGCACAAAGCGTAGGGGTGAAAACACTTGATTATAAGGTTTTAAATTTGCATAAAGAGCAAAATGTATCTTTGGACTTTCCTTGTATTTTAAAGCCTGCAAGATTAGGTAGTAGTATAGGTATAAGCATAGTTAAAGATGAAAGCGAGCTTAAGTATGCCAAAGATGTTGCTTTTGAATTTGATGAGGATATTGTGATAGAACAATTTGTAAGTAATATTAAAGAATATAACTTAGCAGGTTGTATGATAGATGAAAAAATGGAATTTTCTATTATTGAAGAGCCTAGAAAAAATGAAATTTTAGATTTTGAACAAAAATATTTAGGTTTTTCAGAAAGTTCTAAAGTAAGTGAAGCAAATATTAGTGAAGAATTAAAACAAAAATTAAGGGATAATTTTATTAGAATTTATAATCCTTTATTTAAAGGAGCTTTGATTCGCTGTGATTTTTTTGTGATAGATGATGAGGTTTATTTAAATGAGATCAATCCAAATCCAGGATCTTTAGCAAATTATTTATTTGAAGATTTTACTAATGTAATTAATAGTCTAGCTAAAAATATAGAATTTGAAAAGCAAATTAAGATTGATTATGCTTTTATTCATAGTATTAATGGACAAAAAGGTAAGCTATAATCATGGCTACTTTTAGCAAAGATGAAATTTATACTGCAACTGAAGTGGTAAGAAATTTCAGTACTATGCTTGAAAAAACAAAAAAAAGTGAAAATGGTAGAGTGGTGATTGTAAAAAACAATAAATTTGAAGCTGTACTTTTGAACTTTGAAGAATATGAGCGTTTAAATGAAGCTGTGATGCTTTTAGAAAAGATTTACAAAGATAAAAAAGGCTAGAAATGGCAAAAACTAGAGTGTATTCTAATGGATATTTTTATAATTTAAGTTATGAAATCATCAATCCAAAATGCAAAAAAACAATTCTTATTTTACATGGTTGGGGTGCTAATAAAGAGCTTATGAAACAAGCTTTTGAAAAGCCTTTGAGTGATTTTAAGCAAATTTATTTAGATTTACCTGGTTTTGGAAATTCAAGTATAGATGCACCTATGGATTCTTATGCTTATGCAAAGGTTGTAGAAGACTTTTTAACTACGATAGAGCAAAAAGCAGATTATTTAATGGGGCATTCTTTTGGCGGAAAAGTTGCGACTATTATGTGCCAAAATGCTAATTTTCAAGGTTTGATTTTGCTTTCTAGTGCAGGCGTGGTTTTACCAAAAAGTTTTAAAGTGAAGTTTAAAATAGCCTTGTTTAAAATTTTGAAAAATCTCCCTTATGGGGATTTTTGGAGGAAATTTTTTATTAGTAAAGACGCTCAAGGCATGAATGAAGTGATGTATGAAACCTTTAAAAAGGTTGTTAATGAAAATTTAGAAAATGAATTTCAAAAGCTTAAAAATCCTATTTTGATTTTTTGGGGTAATGAAGATAAGGCTACACCTTTAAAAAGCGGAGCAATTATCCATTCTTTAGCACAAAAAGGGAAATTTTTTGCATTAGATGGGGATCATTTTTTCTTTTTAAAACATGCTGATTTTATAAATGAAAAAATACATGAGGAATTTTTAAAAAATGATTAGTATGATAGCTTTTTTAAGTTTGAATTTTTTACTTGGATTTTATCTGATTTTAGCCTTACAATGGTATTCTTATAAATTTTCACGCATATTTTTACACTTTTCCAAACCCTTATGGCATTTGTATTTTTTAATAATTCCTTATTTTGCTTTTGTGTTTTCTTTGTATAGTGGAAATTTTTATTTATATTTTATAGTTTTTGCTCTATCTTTACTATATGGTGGATATTTATATAAAAATTTAGATAAAAAGCTAGTTTTTACTGCTAGGATTAAGCGTTATTTTTTATTTTTGTTACTTTTTAGCTTGATATTTATGCCATTTTTTTGGATAGGTTTAGAAGCTTTAGTAGTTACATTTTTATTAAGCTTTTTTGTGGAAAAAATTAATCAGAAAAGTTTTATAAAAAAAGCAAGTAAAAAGATTTGTGATAATCCAAATTTAAAAATTATTCTAATAACTGCAAGTTTTGGAAAAACAAGTATAAAAAATTTTTTATACGAACTTTTAAAAGATGAGTTTAAGTGCTATAAGACTCCAAGAAGTGTTAATACTTTTATGGGTATAGTAAAAGATATCAATGAAAATTTGGAAAATAATACTGAAATTTATATCGTAGAAGCTGGTGCAAGAGAGCAAAATGATATTTTAGAAATTACAGAGTTTTTAAATCCTCAAATTTGCATAGTAGGTGAGATTGGTTTGGCACATTTGGAATATTTTAAAACTCAAGATAATATCCGCAAAGCTAAGTTGCAAGCTTTAAAATCCAAGCGTTTAGAAAAATACTTTTTACACTCAAGCACCTTATATGAAAATGAATTTTATGATGAGTATTTAAGTGATGTTAGGGCAAGTTTGGAAGGATTGGATTTTAAAATAAGATTAGATGATAGTATTTATGACTTTCATGCAAATTTACTAGGTGCTTTTAATGCTTATAATATTAGTGTGTGTATTTTGCTTGCACATTATTTAGGAATTAAAATAGAAAATATTACAAAAAGCGTATCGAATTTAAAGGCAGTAGAACATCGCTTGCAAGTGATTTCTAAAGAGCCTAAATTTATCATAGATGATGGTTTTAATGGAAATTTTAAGGGTATGAGTCAAAGCTATGAGCTTTGTAAAAGCTATCAAGGAAGAAGAGTTTTAGTAACTCCTGGTATAGTTGAAGTTAATGAAGAAGAAAATATAAAATTATGTAAAATTATTAATGAATGTTTTGATTTTGTGATTATTACTTCAGAGACTAATAGCGTGATTTTACAAAAACATATCACATTAGATTTTTATGTATTAAAAGAAAAATCTCAACTTGTGCAAACTTTATCAAGATTAACTCAAAATGGGGATCTGATTTTATTTTCCAATGATGCGCCAAGTTTTATGTAAAACCATTTAGCTTAAAAAGGCCAGATGGTCTCCATAAATTTTGTTCCCCAAGGCTTGCGTGTAGATTTGTCTATATCGCCTTCAGTTTTATAAAGAATTTTTGCATCAGCTATATATTTACTATCTATCATATTATCTTGAGAAATATCATAAGGTCTTATAACCCCACTTAGTTGAATGATTTGTTTTTCTCCATTGATTAAAAGCTCACGACTTCCTTCTATAAAATAATTTCCATTAGATAAAACCTTAATTACTCTAGCAGAAATTGTAGTTTGGAAATTTTCACTTCTAGTTTGACTTCCTGTGCCTTGATATTGTGAAGTACTTGCTGTGGTATAGCCTATATTTGTATAGTCATTAACAAAATCTCTAACTTTGCTAAGTCCAGCACCTGTAGTTATTTGTCCACCGCCTAAATTTACATTGTTGTTTTTGCTTGTAGATTTAGAGCCTTGTGAATTTTGTGTAGCATTTTCTCTAATGACTACGGTTACCAAGTCATTTACATTCATTGCTTTTTTATCAGAAAATAAAGGGTTATCTCCTTTACCAAACAGCGATCCAGGATTGCTTTGAGTATTATGATTTTGCTTAGGAGCTAGTTCTTCTACATAAGTAGGTGGTTTCATATTAATATGTGGATCAACTGTGGCACTACAGCCAAACATTACAAAAGGTAACAAGTAAAAATTAACATTTTTAAATTTCATAGCTTTATAACCTTATATTATTATGATGAATTTTAAAATAATTATATTATAAAAAACAATTATTTTGTTAAATAAAGAGGAAAAAATGAAATCTATGTTTTTATTAAACTGCATTGATGAAAAATTTTTGCAGCAGTGTTTAGAAAAGGTACGAGGTAAAATAGCTTTTTACTTTCCTGTTTTTTGTGAAAAAAATAAAGAAAAAATTACTTCATTTTGCACAAAAAGAAATCTTAAAATAGATTTTTTTAGTAGTTTTAAAAAAAATGAGTATCAAGGTAAATTCACTCAAAATTTAAATGATTTTTTTAAAAAAATTATTGAAGATTTTGAGAAAACAAAAAAAGAAAATGATTTTACTATAGTAGTTGGAGTAGATGATTTTGGCTTGATGGGGGATTTAAATTTGAATATAGCCTTAGCTAAAGAGCTAAACACTCCATTGTATGCAAAAAGTCAAGATGAAAATCATACTATGTTAAATTTTTTACTAAGCCAAAAGCTTAGCGACTTTGTTTTGTTAAAAGAAAATGAAGATTTTACTCAAGATTTATTACAAGAATATACTTATAAAACTCAGGCAAGATTTTCTTATGAGCTTTTTGAAAAAGCAAAAGCGGATAAAAAAATAGTAGTTTTACCTGAAAGTTTTGATGAAAGAGTATTAAAAGCTAGTGAATTTTTGATACAAAATGAAATTGTTGATTTGATTTTGCTAGGTGATAGCAATGAAATTTGTGCGAAAGCCAATAGTTTAAATATCAATATCGATGGTGTGCGTATTATAAATCCTAAAAATTCTCAATATAATGAAGAATTTGAAGAGCTTTTATATGAAGCTAGAAAAAGCAAAGGCATGAGTAAAGAAGAAGCTAAAAAACTCGTGCAAGATAAAACTTATTTTGCGACTTTACTTGTGCATACTCAAAAAGCCCATGCTATGGTAAGTGGTGCAAGTACAACTACTGCTGAAACTATTCGTCCTGCTTTGCAAATTATCAAAACAAAACCTGATGTGAGTTTGGTTTCTGGTATGTTTTTTATGTCTTTAGAAGATAAGGTTTTGGTTTTTGCTGATTGCGCTGTTATGCCAAATCCAACCCCTGAACAACTTGCTGAAATTGCTTATGTGAGTGCAAATAGTGCTAAAGCTTTTGGACTTGAACCTAAAGTGGCTTTACTTTCATATTCTAGTGGAGATAGTGGGAGTGGAGCTAGCGTGGATGCAATTAAAGAAGCTACTAAAATAGCTAAAGAAAAATATCCTCAACTTGAGCTAGAAGGTCCTATACAATTTGATGCAGCATATGATATGCTAACAGCAAAAAGTAAAATGCCAAATTCTAAAGTAGCAGGAAAGGCAAATGTATATGTGTTTCCTGATTTAAATGCGGCAAATATTTGCTATAAAGCAGTACAAAGAACAGCAAATTCTTTAGCTATTGGCCCGATTTTACAAGGTCTTAAAAAACCAATTAATGATTTAAGTAGAGGTTGCTTGGTGGAAGATATTGTTAATACTGTGATTTTAAGTGCTATTCAAGCACAAGAATAAGGAGAAAAATGAAAATATTAGTTTTAAATTCAGGTTCATCTTCAATTAAATTTAAGCTTTTTGAAAAAGATGAAGCCCTAGCATCTGGTTTAGTAGAAAAAATAGGCGAGCAAAGCTCTAAAATAGAACTAAAAGATCTAAAAAGTGGTCAAAAATACCAAAAAGAATTAGCAATTAAAGATCATGAGCAAGGTATTGAATTGGTAAATGAATTATTTGCTCAAAGTGGAATTTTACATGATTTAAATGAGCTTGATGGGTGTGGACATAGGATAGTTCATGGAGGTCCAAATTTAACTAAACATTGTTTAGTAGATGATGAAATTTTAAAAGAAATTGATAGAGTTTCTCATATAGCACCTTTACATAATCCTGCACATTTAATAGGTATTAAAACTATGATAAAAGCAGCTCCAAAAGTTCCCAATGTGACAGTTTTTGACACAGCTTTTCATCAAAGCATGCCTGATTATGCTTATATGTATGCTTTGCCTTATGAGTTTTATGAAAAACACCAAGTTAGAAAATACGGCTTTCATGGTACTTCACATTCTTATGTAAGTAAACAAGCTGCACATATACTTGGTAAAAATATTAATGAATTTAATGCAATTAGTGCTCACCTTGGAAATGGTGCGAGTGTTTGTGCTATAGAAAATGGAAAATGCGTAGATACTTCTATGGGCTTTACTCCACTAGAAGGTTTGATTATGGGAACTAGATGTGGTGATATTGATCCTGCTGTATTGCCATTTTTAGCAAAAGAATTAAATTTAAATCCATCTGATTTAGATACTATAATGAATAAAAAAAGTGGTGTTTATGGAATTTGCGGGTTTAATGATTTTAGAGATATTGAAGCGCAAATTGAAGAAAATAACGAAAAAGCAAGACTTGCTCTTGATATGTTTTGTTATCGTTTGAGTAAATATATTGGCTCATATTTTGCGATTTTACCTAGAGTCGATGCGTTGATTTTTACAGCTGGTATTGGAGAAAATGATAATATTGTTAGAGCAAAAGTTTGTCAAAGACTAGCACATTTGGGATTTGATATAGATTTAGATAAAAATACACAACTTAGAAATGGTGAGATTAGTAAAAAAGACTCTAAAATTAAAATTTTAATTGTTCCAACAGAAGAAGAATTAGAAATAGCTAAAATTACCACAGAACTTATTAAAAAATAAATAACCTTGAGTTTTAAACTCAAGGTTTGTTTTAAAATGCAGGAACTACAGCACCTTGGTATTTTTCATTGATAAAATCTTTTACTTTTTGACTTTGCAAAGCCTTTATTAAAGCTTTGATTTTAGGATTATCTTTATTATCTTGTGTAGTTACTAAGATATTTGCATAAGGACTTTCTTTACTTTCTATTAAAATAGAATCTTTTACAGGATTTAAATTTGCTGATAAAGCATAGTTTGAATTAATCACTGCAAAATCAACATCATCTAAAGCTCTTGGAAGTTGTGCTGCTTTTAACTCTTTAAATTTGATATTTTTTGGATTATCTTTAATATCAAGTGGAGTTTTTAATGCGATATTTTTAAAACTAACTAGTTTAGTACTAGCGATAATATCTAAAGCTCTGCTTTCATTTGTCGGATCATTTGGTACAGCTATAGTAGCATTTTGTGGAAGATCTTGGATATTTTTATATTTTTTAGAATAAACAGCCATTGGTTCGATGTGAACTTTTGCAACGCTAATTAATTTTGTGCCTTTATTGGCATTAAACTCATCCAAATAAGGTTGGTGTTGGAAGAAATTCGCATCAAGTTCTTTACTATCTGTACTAAGATTTGGTAAAACATAGTCATTAAATTCTTTAATTTCTAATGTGTAACCTTCTTTTTTTAATAAATCTTTAGTTTGTTCTAAAATTTCAGCATGAGGCACAGGTGTTGCACCTACAGTGATAACTTCATTAGCAAATAAACTTGCACCTAAAATTGTGCTTGCAGCGAGCAATTTTAACAATTTCATATTAACTCCTTTTTTATAGTTTTTTAAAATGTTTGATTATATTGTAAAAATATTAATAAGATGAGAAAAGTTTTATTTTTGTTTGTTTTTATATTCTTTAGAAAAGCATTTAAGTTCTTTTATAAATTTTATATAACCACCTTTATACCAACTTTTTTGAGCATTAATAAGGGCTTTTCCAATTTTATAAGAATAAGTATTTTGATTTTTAATACCCTCGCTTTTGTAATCATCATAGCTTGATAAAGGTGGAAGTTTAAGGTAAGGTTTTGTTTTCAAATCTTTTTGGTATTGTTTAGCTAGTTTTGTGTGTTTGTAATAAATCTTTAGTAGAGTAAAAGGTAAAAAAGGAATTTTTTTCTTATTCTTAGTGCACTCTATAAAGGCATAACCTAGTTTGTATGATAAATGATATCTTGTGCGTTGGATGGATTGCTTGTTGTCTTTGTGAAAAGAGCCTATATATTTACTTCCTCCAAGTTTTAACCATTTTTCATAATATTCTTGCCATTTAGGCCATGTTTGATTGCAAAATTTACTATTCCAAAAACGACTGTTGGTGCCACAAGCATGAACTATAGAAGCATTTTGTGTAAGATTTGTAAGATAATGAGTACTTCCCGTGTATTTGTCTTTTAAATTTTTGACTTTAAAGTGATTTTCATAAACCATTAAGGAAAAAATTCCTTGATCTTGCCAATTTTTAGTATTTTGTGAAAGATAGTTATAAATGAATTGATAACACTGTAAAGGATTTGGTATAAGATCGTTAAAGACTAAAATTCCTGTTTGATATACACGCTTATTAAGATATTTTTTTTCTAAAGGCAGTGCTGTGTGAATTAATGTTTTACCTAATCTTGCACCAAAATGATATTTTCTAGCTCTTAATTTACTAAGTTCATCTATACTTTTTAAAAGTAAAACATCAAAATCAAGATAGATAATACTTTCGCATTCATCTAAAAACTTAAAAGCTTCAAATCTTGCAAAAGCCATATGCGTCCATCTTCTTAAGAAAAATAAATTATTAATATCATTTTGATTTTTACTAAGAGTGGTTAAAAAATCTTCTTGAGTAAAAAGAATAAATTTAATTGTTTTATTTTTAACAATTTTTTGCATGATATTTTGATCATTCAAGCTAAAACCATCATGTAAAATGTAAAACACATCTACCTTTTCACCCATAACATCCATGATATTAATGAGCAAGGTTCCTATGGTAAAGCTTGAATTTTTAGTCGCTGCTAGTAAAATACCAAGTTTATGCTTCATTGTTTATCTTTTGGTGATTTTATAAAGAATATTTCCTATAAATTGTATGATTTGCACTAGTATAATTAAAATCACAACAGTTTGAATCATAATATCAGTTCTAAAGCGCTCATAACCATAGCGAATGGCCACATCACCTAAACCACCACCACCAACAGTTCCTGCCATAGCAGAAAAACCAATAATAATAATCAAAATTAAAGTAATACCATTAATAATACTTGGTAAAGCCTCGCTAAACATAACTTTAAAGATAATTTGTGCTTTACTAGCTCCATAAGATCTTGCTGCTTCAATGATAGCAGGATCAATTTCTTTAAAAGCACTTTCTATCATTTTGGCTAAATAAGGTGCAATTCCTATGGTAAGTGGTACTATGGTAGCAGTTGTTCCTATGCTAATACCAATGAGATATTTTGTAAAAGGACTTAAAACTACAATAAGTACTAAAAATGGAAAAGATCTTAAAATATTGATAATAAAATTAAGCACACTGTAAATGCTTTTATTTTCCCATAAGCCACCTTTATCAGTAACAGTAAGCACAATTGCAGGGATAAGCGCGATTAAAAAGGCTAAAAAAGTGGCTGTAAAACTCATATAAAGAGTTTCTAGTAATGCCGGATAAAGTATATTTTCAAAATTTCTTAAAATTGTTTCTAAGTTCATTACACAAGCTCCCAAATAACGCCATTTTCTTGTAAATAATTTAAAACTCTTTCTTGATCTTTAGCTTCTATATTGATCACCAAATTTCCTAAAGCATTGTTGTTTAATTTTTCTATCTTACCCCAAACTATATTAAAATCAATATTTAAACTTCTAGCCATATGAGTGATAATGCTTTGGTTTGCTTTTTCTTTGCAAAAGTATAAGCGCACATTAACTCCATTTAGTGGTAAAAAATCACTTTCCCCTAGAAATTCACGCATTTTTTCACTTGGTTTTAAGAATAAATCTTCGATTTTCCCTTGACCTATGATTTGTCCATGCTCTAGCAATACAGCCTTTTGTGCTATTTGTTTTACTGCCTCCATTTCATGAGTTACTAATACTACACTGATGTTAAATTCTTGATTGATTTTGGCAATAAGTTCTAAAATATTATTTGTAGTATTTGGATCAAGCGCAGAAGTAGCTTCATCACTTAGTAAAATTTTAGGATTTAAAGCAAGGGCTCTAGCTATGGCTACTCTTTGTTTTTGCCCACCACTTAGCTCATTTGGATAAGCTTTGCTTTTAGCTAAAAGTCCCACAAGATCTAAAAGTTCATTAACTCTTTTTTGAATTGTGCTTTTGTCAAAATTATGAATTTCTAAAGGCATAGCTACATTTTCAAATACATTTTTTCTACTCATAAGTGCAAAATGCTGAAAAATCATCCCTATATCTTTTCTAAATACTCTTAACTCTTTTTCTTTTAAAGTAGCTATTTCTTTACCAAAAACTTCCACACTACCGCTTTGATAATTTTCTAAACCATTAATACATCTTAGCAAAGTTGATTTTCCTGCCCCGCTGTGTCCAACAAGAGCATAAATTTCTCCTTCTTTAACTTCTAAAGAAACATCATTTATAACTAATTCTTTGCCATAATATTTTTTAAGATTTTGTATTTTTATCACTTATTAGCCTTCTAAATTAGAAATTTCATCATTGATTTTTTCAAGTTGAGTTTTAATGCTTTCAAGTTGAGTTTTATTTTGCTCAACAACCGCAGCCGGTGCATTAGAAATAAATTTTTCATTTTTCATCATAGCATCTAGCTTGTTAAATTCTTTTTCAAGTTTTGTTTTTTGACTATTAAGTCTATTTAAAACACCGCTTAAATCAAGATCTTGAGTTGGTATAAATACTTCTAAATTCTCGCTTACATCTCTAATGGATTTTTCCAAATTTGTATTGATAAACTCGATGTTTTCACATTTTGCAAGTGTTGAGATGAAATTAGTGTAATTTTTTAACTCAGCCATTAAACTCTCATCGTTTAATTTTATACAAGCTTTTTGAATTTTTGCATTTGCAAGTTCTACTAAGGTTTTTGCACGGCGTAAACTCACTATGCTTTCTATAATGATATTAAATAATTTTTCGATTTTTTCATCTCTAGAATTAAATTTAGGATATTTTGAAATCATTATAGATTCATGAGTTTGGATAGAAGTTTTACTTAACTCATGGTATAAATGCTCGCTAATAAATGGCATAAAAGGATTTAAAAGCTTTAATGCTTCTTTAAAAATACTTCCAAGCTCTTTTATGCTTGATTTTTCAGCCTTACTAAGTTCGATTCCCCAATCACAAAATTCATCCCAGAAAAATCTATACAAAGTATTTGCCGCATCATTAAAGCGGTAATTATCTAAATTTTCTCTTGTTTCTTTTACGCATACTTCAAAACGAGACAGCATGTATTTTGCCAAGTTAGTTTGAATTTTGCTTTTATCTAAATCTTCAAATTTTTCTTCATTTAAAAGTAAAAATTTGCTTGCATTATAAAGCTTATTCGTAAAATTTCTAACTTGTATGAGTTTGTCATTGCTTAATTTTATATCTCTACCTTGGATAGCTAAAAGAGCAAGGGTAAAACGCAAGATATCAGCACTGTATTCATCCACGCTTTGCACAGGATCAATGACATTACCTAAAGACTTACTCATTTTTCTACCTTGCTCATCTTTAACTAAAGCATGCAAATATATATCTTTAAAAGGAAGTTCACCTAAGGCATTAGTGCTTTGAAACATCATTCTAGCAACCCAGAAAAATAAAATATCAAAACCAGTGATTAATAAAGAATTTGGATAAAAATCTTTTAAATCATCTTTATGCCAAAGTGTATTTTTACCCCAGTCTTTATTACCCCAACCTAAAGTACTCATAGCCCAAAGACCTGAAGAAAACCAAGTATCTAAAACATCAGGATCTTGTTTGAAATTAGTGCTTTGGCATTTTGGGCATTGGCTTGGAGTTTCTTCGCTTGCCCATTCATGAGAGCATTCACAGTAATACACAGGAATTTGATGACCCCACCAAAGTTGTCTTGAAATACACCAATCTTTTAAATCTCTCATCCAAGCATTAAAACTATTAATCCAATGTGCAGGGTAGAATTTGCTTCCACCAAGATTAACTTTTTCTATACTTTCTTTTGCGATTTCATTTTTTACAAACCATTGTTTAGAAATATATGGCTCAACCACATTTTTACAACGATAGCAATATCCTACTTGATTAGTATAATCTTCTATTTTTTCAACAAAACCTTTTTCTTGTAATTCTTTTATAATAATATCTCTTGCATCTAATCTTTCTAAGCCTTTAAAATGCAAGCAATGTTCATTTAAAATACCTTTTTCATCAAAGATGGTAATAAATTCAAGTTTATGTCTTAAGCCTACTTCATAATCATTATGATCATGTGCTGGGGTCACTTTTACAAAACCTGTACCAAATTCCATATCTACATGCTCATCAGCAATAATAGGAATTTTTTTATCTATTAAAGGTAAAATGACATTTTTGCCTATTAAATGCTTAAATCTTTCATCGCTTGGATTAACCATCACAGCGCTATCACCAAAATAAGTTTCTGGTCTTGTGGTGGCTACTACGATATATTCTTGAGAATTTTCTAAGAAATATTTTAAATAATATAATTTTCCTTTATTTTCTTTGTGTTCTACTTCTATATCGCTTAATGCTCCATCATGAGTGCACCAATTTACCATGTAATTTCCACGCACGATAAGCTTTTTATCATAAAGATCTACAAAAGCTTTTTTTACTGCATTTACCAAACCCTCATCCATAGTAAAACGCAAACGACTCCAAGCGGGAGTGATACCCAAAATTCGCATTTGCTTAACTATGGTACCACCGCTTTGCTCTTTCCATTCCCATACCTTTTTTACAAATTCTTCTCTACCGAGTTCTTCTTTTTTAATGCCTTGAGCTAAAAGTTGTTTTTCTACAACATTTTGTGTTGCAATCCCTGCATGATCAAGTCCTGGCTGATAAAGAGTTTTGTAACCATCCATTCTTTTATAACGCGTTGTGATATCTTGTAGAGTACAAGTTAGAGCATGACCTATATGCAAAACACCTGTTACATTAGGTGGTGGCATCATAATACAAAAGTTTTTACCTTTTTCTTGAATTTTTTCATTACCATTGATTTCAAAATATCCGCGTTCTTCGCAAATTTTATAATATTCTTTTTCTAGTGATTTATCATACATAATTGCTACCTTGAGAATGAAAATAAATTGTTATGTTAGCTTAAAATTGTTAAAGAAGTTTTGAAATTTAGAAATTAGTTATAAAAACTAATTTCTACTTTACGATTATTTTGTCTTTGAGAATCAGACTTATCTTTAGTAGGATAGGTGTCTTTTCCCAAAGATTCTATTTCTATAACCTCAGTAAAACTAAAGAAATGTTTAGCCACATTCATTGCTCTATTTAATCCTATCATATAGTTTGCAAAAGTACTACCTCTATCGTCTGCATAACCTTGAATTTTAACTCTTTTGAGTATATCTTCTCTTGCTAGATTTTGATTGATTTTTTCAAGTAGATTTTCATTGCTGTATTCACTATATCCATTTCTTTCAAATAAAAATTTCAAATCAGAAATTTTAACATCTACATAATTGTATTTTTTCTTATTTTTAGCAAAAACAATATCTTTATTATATATGCTTAGTTTCATATTGTCATTTGAAAGCATATCGATAAAAATAGTTAAATTGTAATCTTGAGAATTAATTTTAACAGGATTAATCATTTCTTTTAACATATCAACCCTATAATCACTTAAACTTTTTCCATCCAATACATAAACTTTAACAAAATCATTACTTAATCTTGGTTCATATCTGCTAGTTTTACCTTTTGTAATGTATTCTTGCATAGTATTTTTATATTTTGTTGTTTTTTCTTTTTTTATGCTTGTTTGTTTGTTGTTTTCAACGAGAACTTTTTGTTCTTCTTGGGCTACTTTAGGAGTAATAGTTTCATTTTTAGAAACTTCAGCTATATTTGTTTGGGTTGTTGGCGCGACTTCTTGAGTGCTTGTATTTTCATCTATGATAGGATTATTTTGTACTGGAATTTCTTCTTTTAAAGACTCCGGATTTATTTGTTGTGATGGATAATAAGTATTATCACTTATATTATTTCTTTCTTGATTGTATTGAGTACTTGGCGGAGTGTAGCTTTGATAAGAACTACTTTTTTTATAATCATATACATAAGTATTTGAATCATCTTCAAAATACCACATATAAAAACCAATACTAGCGCCTATTAGCACCACAAAAGCTATACTAAAAGCAATAATACTTTTCATTTTTTATCCTTTGTGAAGTCCTCAAAAGGACTTTGATTATTTATAATTTTTAATAGAATTTTCTAAAATTTCACTTGCTTTTTCAATACCTGCAAATTCTTTTACTTTTACCCATTTGTTTGGCTCAAGCATTTTATATGTTTCAAAGAAATTTTTGATTTTATCTAGGCTTGCTTTTGGTAAATCATCTAAACATTTAATATTATCATATCTTGGATCTATTTTACTTACAGGAACAGCAAGTAATTTTTCATCCATACCGCTTTCATCTTCCATTAATAATACCCCTATTAAACGACAAGGAATCACAGCTCCTGCTTGGATAGGGTATTCATTTAATACTAAAATATCAATAGGATCGCCATCATCTGCAAGAGTATTTGGTATAAAACCATAGTTTGCTGGATAAAACATAGCTGAATACATCACGCGATCAACCATGATGGCTCCGCTTTCTTTGTCAAGTTCGTATTTAATGTTTGATCCATAAGGAATTTCAATAACTGCATTAAGTTTATTTGGTACTTCTCCAACTTTGATTTTGCTAATATCCATTTTTTATCCTTTATTTTAATAAATCATTGATTAAATTTTTCATATCGGCTACGATAGCTTCAATACTTCTTTCACCATTGATTACATGGTGGATATTTTCTTTAGTATAAAAATTTGTTATTTCTTCTAAAGGTTCTAAATAAACTTTCATTCTATTATTAAAAACTTCTTCGTTATCATCAGCACCTCTAGCACGCCCTAAAACTCTTTCTCTAGCAACTTCTTCGCTAACTTTAACTTCTATCACACCTTTTAAAATTACTTCACTTTGATTTTTTAATACCTTATCAAACTCAAGCATTTGTTCAACACTTCTTGGATAACCATCTATTAATATAGTATTAGTTGGTGCATTTTTTAAAGCAGTGATGATAGTATTAACTACCACTTCCAAAGGAACCAAATTTCCTTTAGAAATAAAACTATCAATAGTCTTTCCAAGTTCGCTTCCACTAGCCACTTCTGCTCTTAGCAAATCACCTGTAGAATAATGAGTAATGCTTGCATCATCTGCAGCTATGATGCTTGCATCGGTTGTTTTACCACTACCTGGTGCACCTATGATTAAAAATAATTGTTTCATTTAGTATTCTCCCTTAATCTTATACCTAGTTCTCTCATTTGTTCATTGCTTACTTCGCTTGGAGCTTGAGTCATAAGACATTGCGCTCTTTGTGTTTTAGGAAATGCTATAACTTCTCTAATACTTGAAGATTTTGTTAAAAGCATAATAAGTCTATCAAGACCTATTGCTATACCACCATGTGGTGGTGCTCCAAAACTTAATGCATCAAGTAAGAAGCCAAATTTCTTTCTTTGTTCTTCTTCATCAATATTTAAAAGCTTAAATACTTTTTGTTGGATAGGACTTTTGTGAATTCTTATACTACCACCACCTAATTCTACACCATTTAACACCACATCATGTGCAATAGAATTAATTTCTTCTAAGTCTTGCTCATCAATATTTTTTGGCATAGTAAATGGATGGTGCATTGCAGAATAGCTTCCATCATCATTTTGTTCAAACATAGGAAAATCAATAACCCATAAGAATTCTAATTTATCCTCATCGATAATTTTCATTTCATCGGCAAGGAATAATCTAAATCTGCCCATATAATCAAGCACAGTTTTTTTAATCCCTGCGCCAAAAAATACTACATCACCAACTTCTAATTCACATCTTTGGATTAAAGCATTTAAGTCCTCTTCGCTAAAGAATTTACAAAGTGGGCCTTTAGGACCATCTTCTTTCATTTGTATAAATGCAAGCCCTGCTGCTCCAAATTTACGCACAAATTCTTCAAATCTTTGCATTTGGCGTTTAGAAAAAATCGTATCGCCTTTTGGAACTCTTAAAGCTTTAATACGATTTTTCTTCGTGTCTTTTGCGATATTTGCAAAAATTTCATTATTTGATTTTGCAAAAATATCAATCACATCAATAAATTTCATATCAAATCTTAAATCAGGCTTATCAGAGCCATAATTTTCCATAGCTTCTTTGTAACTCATTTGCCTAAAAGGTATGCTAATTTCTTTTCCGCAAGCTTTGAAAATATCTTTAAGTAAATTTTCTGCCATAGCTATGATATCTTTTTGTTCACAAAAACTCATTTCTATGTCTATTTGAGTAAATTCAGGTTGGCGATCTGCTCTTAAATCCTCATCTCTAAAACATTTTGCAATTTGAAAATATCTATCAAATCCTGAGCACATTAAAAGTTGTTTGAAAAGTTGAGGGCTTTGAGGTAGGGCATAAAATTCACCTTGATGTACGCGTGATGGTACTAAATAATCCCTTGCGCCTTCTGGAGTAGCTTTGGTTAAAATAGGGGTTTCAACCTCTAAAAATCCCATTTTTGCTAAAGAATTTCTTGTTGCTATACAAGCAGTTGATCTTAGAGCAAAATTATCATAAAGTTTTTTGCTTCTTAAATCTAAAAATCTATATTTTAATCTTAATTCTTCATTTACACTTTCATCGCCTATAGCAAAAGGTACTACAGCACTTTCATTTTCAATAGTAAGTTTATTTATAACAACTTCTATTTCTCCGGTTTTTAATTTTGGATTTACAAGTCCTTCACCGCGTGGGCGAATTTTTCCTTGTGCTATTAAAACATATTCATTTCTTACTGATGAAGCTATATTATGTGCTTCTTGATTATCTGCTGGATCGCATACTAATTGTATAAGTCCGCTACGATCTCTAAGATCGATAAAAATTACACCTCCATGATCACGGTAAGAATTTACCCAACCACATAATGTTACTTCCTCGCCAACATTTTGTATGTTAAGCTCTGTATTATAATGAGTTCTCAAAATTTTTCCTTAGCTTAATTTTGTTCAATTTTGTTATTATAGTATTTTATTCTTTTGCTTAGCTAAGTTTTGTTATAATTTTTTTATGAAAAAATGTATCAATATAGAAAAAATTCAAAAAGTAGGCTTATTTTGCAGGTTAAATACAAATTTAAATGAGCAAATTGCTTTTTTAAAAACAATTTTTTTGCAAAAAAATATAGAGCTTGTGCTATTAGATCAGAAAAAAAATAATCTTAAAGATTTACAGAAATTAGATTTTTTAATTTCTCTAGGTGGGGACGGCACGCTTTTGTCTTTATGTAGGCAAGCTTATCAAGCAAAAAAGCCTATTTTGGGTATAAATGCAGGAAATTTAGGTTTTTTAACTGCTTTTTCTTTTAGTGAGGTAGAAAGTTTTTTAAAAGATTTTTTTAAAAGTAATTTTAAAATAGAAAAAGCCAAAATGCTTCAAATAATGCTTTGTAAAAAAAATAAGATTATTAAAAAATTTGCTTTTAATGACGCAGTTTTTTCTCGTGATAATGCTTTAATGGCAAATGTGGAAGTTTTCTTTGAAAATAAACTTTTTAATGCTTATTATGGAGATGGTTTGATTATAGCTAGTTCAAGTGGTTCAACTGCTTATAATATTAGCGCAGGTGGACCTATAGTACATCCTTGGAGTGAAATTTTTGTTCTAACTCCGGTTTGTTCTCATTCTTTAACTCAAAGGCCTATAGTTTTACCTTATGGTTTTGAGCTTGAGCTAAAAGTTGAGCATTGTTTGCTGTATTTAGATGGGCAAGAAGTGATTAATCCTAAAGAATATGATAGAATTCTTATAGGGCTTAGCAAGAAAGAACTTAGTTTTATACATAAAAAAGATAGAGATTATTTCCAAGTTTTAAAAGAAAAGTTAAATTGGGGTAAGTGATGATAGAAAGTATTTTAATCAACGAAAATTTAGGTTTTAAACAAGCAAAATTAGACTTAGAAGCGGGACTTACTGTCTTTACTGGTTTAAGTGGTGCTGGAAAGTCTGTGCTTTTTAAGGCCATTTTGGCAGCTTTTGCTTTAAGTGAGAGCGAAGCTAAAATGGTGGAAGTTTTGTTAAATGATGAGCTTGAATTAGATGAGTTTGGCATTGAAAATGAAGAATTAAATGTATTTAAACTTTTAAAAGATAAAAGCTCGCGTTATTTTGTCAATAATCAACTTATTTCAAAAAAGAATTTAGCCTTACTTTCTAAGAAATTTGTAAAATATCTTTCAGCTAAGGAAAATAATGAGTTTTCAAATGAAAGATTTTTAAACTTACTTGATTTTATGCAATCAAAAGAAGATAAGAAATTTAAAGATTTTTTAAATGAATATAAAAATGTTTATAAAGAATATATAGAAAATAAAATTAAATTAGAAAAAATTCAAGAAGAAGAAAAAAAGGTAGAAGAATTAAAAGAATTTACAAACTTTGAAATACAAAAAATCCAAAGTATTAACCCAAAAATAGGCGAATTTGATGAGTTGATGAGTTTAAAAAAAAGGCTTTCTAAAAAAGACAAAATCGATGCAGCTTGGAACAGGGCAAGCAAAATTTTTGAATTAGAATCAGCAGTGATTGAAGCTTTGCAAATTAGTGATGTTGATAGTTCATTTTTTTCAGAGTGTTTAAATGAACTAAGGGTGGTGTGGGAAAATCAAAGTTTTGATGATTTTGATTTTAATATAGAAGAAGTGCTTGATAGGATAGAAAAACTTTCTTCTTTGATTTCAAAATATGGAAGTATAGAAGAAGCCTTAGAAGCTTTAGAGAAGAAAAAAGCAGAATTAGCTCATTATGAAAATTTAAGTTTTGAAAAAAAAGAATTAGAAGAGAAAGTGCAAAATGCTAAAATACTTTTAGATGAGAAAAGCCAAAAATTAAGCACTTTGCGCAAAAAAAGATTAAAAGAGCTTGAAAAATTACTTAATTTTTATCTTGAAAAACTTTATATGAAAGAGATTAAATTAGAGCTTAAAGATTGTGCTTTGAGTATTTTAGGTAAAGATGAAGTGAATTTAAATATAAATGAAGCTAGTTTGAAAAATTTAAGCTCAGGTGAGATAAATCGTTTAAGACTTTCTTTTATCGCAACTGAATGTAATGTTACTAATAAAGCTAGTGGGATAATATTTTTAGATGAAATTGATGCAAATTTAAGTGGTAAAGAAGCAATGAGTATAGCTGAAGTTTTAAAAGAGCTTGCTAAGTTTTATCAAATTTTTGCAATTTCACACTTACCACAGCTTTCATCAAAAGCAAGCAATCACTTCCTAGTAGAAAAAATAGGAAATGAAAGTAGGGTAAGAAAGATAGAAAAAGAAGAAAGAGTAAAAGAACTTGCTAGAATGGTAAGCGGGGAAAATATTACCCAAGAAGCTTTAGAATTTACTAGAACTTTGCTTTAAAAACAAAAAGTAAATTTCAATATGATATAATTAGTTTTTTAAAATTATTTAAAGAGAGTGTTTTACCATGGAAGAAAAAATTTTAATCATTGATGATAATAAAATGCTAACTAAACTTTTAGCAAAAAAAGTAGAAAATACTTTAGGATTAAAGGTAGATGTTGCTTTTGATATGAATAGTGCAAAAGATTTATTGAAAAATGATTATTTTATGGCTTTTGTAGATCTTTGTTTACCAGATGCTCCTAATGGTGAAGTGGTTGATGTAGTTTTAGAAAAAAATATCCCCGCTATTGTTCTTACAGGAAGTAATGACGGACAAACTCGTAAAAAATTTATGGAAAAAGATATTATTAATTATATTCAAAAAGAAAGTGAAGATTGTATTAATGAAATGTTAAATTCTATTAGAATGCTTCAAAAAAATAATAAAACTAAGATAATTTTAGCAATTGCAAATGTAACTTTACGCGCAGAAATGAAGAAAAACTTAAACAATCAGCTTTTTAATGTTTTAGCAGCAGCTCATGGAGAAGAGGCACTAAGTTATTTAAGTGATCATCCTGATACAAAATTAGTAATTTGCGATGCTACTATGCCGGTAATTAATGGGGAAGATTTACTTGTAGAAATTCGCTCAAAATATTCTAAAATAGAACTTGGTGTGATTATGGTTGGGGATAAAGATGATGCATTAGAAGCAAGAGCTTTTAGAAAAGGTGTGAATGATTATGTGATTAGACCTTTCCAAAAAGAATCACTTAATTGTAGAGTAAATAATTGTTTAGATTATATGCAAAAATGTGTTTTGCTAGATGAGTATAGTTTAGGTAAAGATTTATTAACAGGACTTGATGATTATGCTACTTTTGAAAAAAGATTTTTAGATTATTTAGAAGATATACAAGAAAATGAAGAAATGGCGTTGGCTTTGATTGATATTGATAATCTTGCAACAATTAATTATGAATTAAGTTATGATTGCGGTGATGGAGTGATAAAATATACAGCCGAAAAGATTAAAGATCAAATTCGTGGTATGGATTTAGCTACTAGAATTGAAGATGGTAAATTCTACATTGCTTTAAAAAATATAAGCAATAAAGAGGCTTTAAAAGCTTTTTCAAATATAAGAGTTAATATTTCCAAAGAAAGCGTTTTGATAGCTTTAGACGAGGTTGATTATAGCATCTCTGTGGGGGTTGCTTTTGGTAGTAAAGGAAGCCAAATGCAAGATTTGTTCAATAACGCACAAAAGGCATTAGATTTAGCTAAGGCTAATGGAAAAAATAGGGTAGAGGTATGTTTTTAGATTGTGATTTTAGTGAAAAAATCATAGATACTCATTGTCATCTAGATAGCCAAGCTTATTTTGGATATTTAGATGAGATGTTAACGCATGCATTTGAAAATGGTGTAGATAAAATCATTATACCAGGTGCAGATATAAAAGATCTACCAAGAGCAAGAGAGATAGCACATACTTATGATAATGTGTATTTTTCTTGTGGGGCGCATCCTTATGATATAGATGATTTTGATTTAGAAGTTTTAAAAGAATTTATAGATGATAAAAAATGTATCGCAGTGGGTGAGTGTGGACTTGATTATTATCGTTTAAATACTAATGATGATACTATTAAAACAAGACAAAAAGAAGTTTTTATAGCTCAAATACAACTAGCCATTGAATATAAAAAGCCATTGATTGTGCATGTGCGTGAAGCTAATGAAGACAGCTTTAATATTCTAAAAACATACTCAAAAGAATTGCAAGGCGGTGTTTTGCATTGCTTTAATGCAAGCGAGCTTTTACTTCAACTAGCAGATGAAGGATTTTATTTTGGTATAGGCGGGGTTTTAACTTTTAAAAATGCAAAAAAATTAGTGGAAATTTTACCTAAAATTCCAAAAGATAAACTTGTTTTGGAAACAGATGGGCCTTATTTAACTCCAGAACCACATCGTGGTAAAGTAAATGATCCTATTTTAACGCATTTTGTAGCACAAAAAATATCTGATCTTTTAAAATTATCTAAAGTTGAAGTAGTAAAACTTACGAATTTAAATGCTAATCGTTTGTTTTTTCAAGGTTTATAATGAAAAAAAACTTTATATTTTTTATATTAGTATTATTATGCTTAAATGCTAAAGCCTTGCAGGTAACTCCTGAATATTATACTCAGCAAGCTCAAATTCTAAGAAATTTAGACATAGAAGCAAGCTATCTTAGTGATATGTTATTTTTAGAATTTAAAGAATCTTCTTTAAATATGCATTCTAAAACTTTAGTTGATACTATGAGAGAATTTTATAAAATCACTCCAATTATCCGTAAAATTTTAGAAAAAGAAAATATTCCTCAAGAATTTTTATATTTGGCAATTGTAGAATCTGGTTTAAAAATTCATAGTGTTTCTAGAACTAAAGCAGTAGGTGTTTGGCAGTTTATGAAGCCAACAGCACAAACTTTAGGTTTAAGAATAGATCCTTATGTTGATGAGAGAAGAGATTTAGTCAAATCAACTTATGCAGCCATTGCTTATTTAAAGCAATTAAAAGAGCAGTTTGGAAAATGGTATTTAGCAATTTTAGCTTATAATTGTGGTGATGGTAAATTACGCCAAGCTATAAAAAAAGCAAAAAGTGATGATTTAAGAATCTTGCTTGATCCTGATAAAAAATATTTACCATTGGAAACTAGAATTTTTATTAGAAAAATTCTTACTATGGCATTTTTGGCTAATAATAATGATTTTTTGATTTCACAAGATAGTGCTTTGCTTAATTATGCTCTATCGAGTGAAGTTAAAAAAATACCTGTTCCGCCAAGTGTTTCTTTAAGAGAGCTTGCTAAAGTGGCTAAGATGTCTTATAATGAATTTAAGCGTTATAATCCACATTTTAATTATGACTTTACTCCGCCTGATAAAAAAGATTATTATATGTATATTCCTTTAAGCAAAAGTGTGGCTGTAGAAAATGCATTAGAGAATGTAAAGCTAGCTAAAGTGGATACAACTATCCCACATACAAAAATTTATATAGTAAAAAAGGGTGATAGCCTTTATACTATTGCAAAAAAACATAAAATTAGTGTTGAAAGCATTAAAGAATATAATAAAATCAAAGGAAACTTGATTAATATTAATCAAAAACTTGTGTTAAAAATTAAGGAGAATAACAATGCAAAAATCAAAACTACTCAAAAATTACCAAAAAACTCTCATACAAAAGTCGTTAGTCGTTAGTTGTGTAGGGGTTTTATTTAGTGCTTGTAGTATGGTGCCTATTAGCACACCTACTGTGTATTATCCAGAAAGAGATTTTAAAAGTATAAAGCATAATAATACAGGCTTAAAAGGCACTATGAAACCTTATACTATTAATGGTAAAACATATTATCCAACCGTAGTAGAGGTAGGTGAGACTGCTGATGGTATAGCTAGTTGGTATGGACCGGGCTTTCATGGTAAAAAAACTTCCAATGGTGAAACTTATGATCAACATGCTTATACAGCAGCTCATAAAACTTTACCTATGAATACTATAGTAAAGGTAACTAATTTAAAAAATCATCGTCAAACTACCGTAAGAATAAATGATAGAGGACCTTTTGTAGCAGGTAGGATTATAGATTTATCTAATATGGCCGCAAGAGATATTGATATGATTCAAGCAGGAACAGCTCCTGTAAGACTTGAAGTAATTGGTTTTGGAACAAGTGCAAATTCAGGTTCAGTGCATACTAATTCTAATTTAGGTAGCAGTGGGGAGATTGCTGATAGTGGCCATATTTTCCAAGGTGGAGCTTTTATGGTGCAAATTGGGGCATTTAGAAATAAAAGTGGCGCAGAGTTAATAGCAAGTAGATATAAAAATTATAATTCTTATACTTCAACAATACAAACAAGTGCTAAAGATGGTTTACATAGAGTATTTTTAAAAGGCTTTAGAAGCGAGCAAGAAGCAAGGGATTTTGTTGATGGTGGTTCTTTTCCCGGTGCGTTTATAGTAAGAGAGTAAAATTATGATAGAGCTTATTTTTTTAGATGTAGATGGTTGTCTAACAGATGGTAAAATCATCTACACACAAAATTATGGTGAAATTAAAGAGTTTAATGTAAAAGATGGTGCAGCAATTGAGGCTTGGCAAAAGCTTGGCAAAAAAGTTGCTATTATTACAGGCAGGACTAGCGAGTGCGTGTATTTTAGAGCTAGAGATTTAAAAATTGATCTAGTATATCAAGGTATTAGTGATAAATTAACTTGCGCTAAAGAAATTTTAGAAAAATTAAATTTAGACTTTTCTCAATGTGCTGCTATTGGGGATTATTATAATGATATGAGTTTACTTGAAGCAGTTGCTTATAGTTTTAAGCCAAAAGATGCGCATAAGGCTTTAAAAACTGATAAGGTTTTAAATAGAAAAGGTGGTAATGGAGCAGTGAGTGAGATGATAGAAATTTTAATTGAACATAATAATATGCAAGCTCAATGGGATAAACTTTGGCGATAAAAATTTTTGCTATATTAATGAGTTTATTTGCCTTTGTTATGGTGATTTTAAGTACTCAAGATCCTTATTTGTTTGCAATAAAACCGCAAAAGGTAGATGTGGCAAATATGCAAGCTTTTGATGTGCTTGATTATGAGCTTAATACATCTGTTACAAAAGCTAGCTATCAAGCAAGTCGTTGGGTAAAATACCAAGATAAAGATATTTTTGATGATTTTAAAGTGCAAGCACTTGATTATAATTTAAGTTCGGATTTATTAGTAAGAAATGATGAAAAATCCATTTTAGAAGGTAATGTAAGTTATTTTGATCAAAATCAAACTTCTATTTTTACTCAAAAAGCAATTTATGATATGAAAAATAAAATTTTATTTTCCAATGAAAAATTTAAGGCATATATAGGGTTAAATGAGGTTTTTGGGGATAATTTTTTATATGATGTGAGTCAAAAAGAATTAAAAATTCAAGGAATAAAAGCATGGTTTTTAGAGCAATAATTTTTTTGTGTTTGTTAAATTTATTTGCATTTAGTGCTCAAAAAATAGAAGTTTATGCTAAAGATTTTTATTTGGATGAGAAAAATGAAACGAGCATATTAACCGGTGATGTGGAAGTAAAAAAAGGTAAAGATATTTTAAATTCGCAAAAATTAGTCATTTATATGAAAAATAAACAACCCATTAAGTATATAGCTACTAAAGATGCTAAATTTAAAATTATGATGAAAGATAAGATTTATCATGGAAGTGGTGATGAGTTTGTTTATAATGTAGCTAAAGATACATATGAAATTAATGGTAATGCAAAAATTATAGAAGTGCAGTCAAAAAAAGAGCTTATAGGTGATAAAATTATAGTAGATAGAAAAAATATGACTTATAGAGTAGTTAGTAAAGATAAAAAACCTGCTAAATTTGTATTTGAAGTAAAAGAATGATATTAAATGCTAAATTTTTAACTTCTGCTTCTAAAATAAATGAAGCTCCACAGCCTATATATACTGAAATTGCATTTTTAGGCCGCTCTAATGTAGGAAAAAGTTCTTTGATTAATACTCTTTGTAAGAATAAAAATTTAGCAAAAAGTTCTTCAACTCCGGGCAAAACCCAACTCATTAATTTTTTTGAAGTTGATTGTAAAAAAGATGAGGATAAATTTAAATTGATGTTTATTGATTTACCTGGTTTTGGCTATGCTAAAGTGAGCAAAAAAACTAAGGCTATTTGGAATAAAAATTTAGATGAGTTTTTAAAAGAGCGTAGTTCTATCAAACTTTTTATTCATCTAATAGATTCAAGACATGAAAATTTAGATATTGATGCAAATTTGGATTTGTATTTAGATTCTTTTATTAGAGCTGATCAAAAAAAAATAATAGTTTATACAAAAGCAGATAAGCTCAATCAAAGTCAAAAAGCAAAAATTTTAAATGTAAATAAAAATGCCATTTTAGTTTCAAATTTGAAAAAAAGTGGTATTGATAAATTAGAACAAAAAATTATTTTAGAGAGCTTAGGTTTTAATGAGGAGTAGAAATTTAGTAAAAAATAGATTTGATTTTTCTTATTTATTTTTTTATTTATCTTTGATTTTTTATCAAGTGCTAAGCTCTGTTTATTATTGGATGCCTCCTTTGTTTGGCGTGTTTTTTTGTTATATGATAGTGCTTTTAAAAGAAAAAGAAAGAACTCTTAATAAGCTTGATTTTAGATGGTATTTTTCTTTGTTTTATCTTTTATTAATTGATATTATCCATGGATTTTATCTTTTTAGTTCTTGGATAGCTTTTTTTGTTTTTTATCATCTTTTTGTTGATTGGTTTAAAAGTAAATTAAAACTAGGCCATTATTTGCTCGTTATATTTACCTTTTGTGCTTATATTTTTATCTATCTTTTTGATGTATTTTTGGCGTATTTAGATAATAGTCAAATTTTAAAATTTGGTATTGAATATCTGTGGTTTTTTGTCGTTGAAGCTTTGATTTCTTTTGTTATTTTTAAAGGGAAAATCTAATATGCGTATGCGTTTGGTGATGGGATTTATAGCTTGTTTTTTTATACTTTTACTTGCTAGAGTGTATTATATAAGCATTAAATCTAATGTTTATTATGAAGAAATAGCTAAACAAAATGCCATTAAAACGCAATTTTTAGCACCTGTAAGAGGGCAAATTTTAGATGTTAAAGGTAGGCCCTTAGCAGTAAATAAATTAGGTTTTTCAATCTCTATAAAGCCATATTTGTATATAAAAAAGAAAAACAGAAATCTTTTAGAGCAGGAATTGCAAGTTATAGTAGATGCTTTTCCTGATTTAAACATAACTAAATTAAAACGAAATTATATAAAAGCAGATTCTTATTATAATCAAGATTATATAGAAGTGGTTCCATTTATAGAATATGATGCTATGATTAAGCATTTTACTAAGCTTAATTTGCGTGAAAATATGCAAGTTAAATCTACTACTCAAAGATTTTATCCTTATGATGCTTTAGCTAGCCATGTTATAGGTTATGTTGGAAAAGCAAATTTAAACGATATGAATGAAAATGAAATTGCAAGATTAACTAGCTATGTAGGGCGTAGCGGTATAGAGCGTTCTTATAATGAAATTTTGCAAGGTCAAAAGGGTGAAAAGGTTAGCAAAGTAAATGCGTTAAATAAAGAAATAGAAGAACTTTCTTATAAAAAACCTACTTCAAGTAATATCACTTTAAGCATTGATCTTGATTTGCAAGAATACTTGGCTAGTATTTTTGAAAATTTAGCAGGCGCTGCTATAGTAATGGATGTAAAAAGTGGAGCTATTTTAGCAGCGGGTAGTTTTCCTGAATATAATCTCAATCCTTTTGTTACCGGTATTAGTCAAGAAGAATGGGATAAACTTTCTAATGATTTAAACCATCCTTTTACTAATAAACTCATTAATGGTCTTTATCCTCCAGGTTCAGTTATAAAAATGGGAACAGCTTTAGCATTTTTAGATAGTGGAAAAGTGAATGAAAATCATAAATATTTGTGTGATTCTAACTTTGAACTTGGTGGTAGAAAATTTAGATGTTGGAAGGCTATAGGTCATGGTTATGTAGATATGACAGATGCTATTAGAGAAAGCTGTGATGTATATTTTTATAAAGGAGCTTTGGAGGTTGGTATTGACATTATTAGTTCTGTTTTTGAAAGAATAGGTTTTGGTGCAAAAACAGGAGTGGATTTACCTAATGAATTTATAGGAACGGTTCCTAATAGAATTTGGAAAAAAGAAAAATACAATCAATCTTGGTATCAAGGTGAAACTTTAAATACAAGCATAGGTCAAGGTGATTTTCTTGCTACTCCTATGCAAGTGGCTAAATTTACAGCTATGATTGCTACGGCTAAAAATATCACACCGCATTTTTTACATAGCATTGATGATAATGTTACTAAGGTAAATTTTGACAATAATGAAAGTGTTTTTACGACTTTTGAATTATCAAAACTTCCACTTTTAAGGCGTGCGATGTATGAGGTGGCCAATGTTGATGGTGGAACTACAGCAAGATTTTTAAGAAATTCTCCTATTACTATAGCAGCCAAGACAGGAACAGCTCAAGTAGTTGGAATTTCCCAAAGTGAAAAAAAGCGTATTAAAGAAGAGGATTTAGAGTATTTTTTAAGATCTCATGCTTGGATTACTTCTTATGCGCCTTATGAAAAACCTCAATATGTAGTAGTAGTTTTAATCGAACATGGAAAAAGTGGTAGTAGCGCAGGCGGACCTGTACTTGCTAAAATTTATCAAAAACTTATAGATTTGGGTTATATTGATAAAAAATATATTAAGAAAAAAGCTAAATGATTAGCATTCCATCGCCATAAGAATAAAAACGATATTTGTTTTTTATAGCTTCATGGTAAAGTTCTAAAGTTTTTTCTCTACCTATAAAAGAGGCCACAAGCATAATAAGAGTTGATTTTGGTAAGTGAAAATTAGTGAGTAAAAAATCAAGTCTTTGTGGGGTATTTTGTGGGTGTAAAAACAAATCACAAAAACCTTCTTTTAATTTTTTTCTATGATAATACTCTATACAACGAGTAACTGTGGTGCCTACACCAAGTATTTTTTTAGAAGAATTAATCAAAGCACAAGTTTCATCATCAACATAGAAAAATTCTGAATGCATTTTATGCTCGCGTATATCTTCGCATTCTACACCTTTAAAAGTTCCCGCACCAACATGAAGTGTGATAGTATGGATATTATGATTTTTTTTAAGTTCTTTTATCATTGCTTCGTTAAAGTGCAAGCTTGCAGTGGGTGCAGCAACCGCACCTTGATTTTTGGCAAAAATGCTTTGATAGTTAATGTTATCTTGTGCTTCATCTGCTCTTTTAATATATGGTGGTAAAGGTATATGGCCTATTTTTTCTAAAATTTCAAAAACTTCATGATGATTGAATTTTTTTTCATCATTAAAAAATTCTACTTCTCTTGTGCCATCATCGTGTAATTTTTTGATTTTAGCTTTTAAAGAATTTTCAAAATATAAAATTTGTCCTTCTTTAACCTTGCCACGAATTTGAACTAAAAAATCATTATTTTTTAAAGGGTGATTAATGAAAAGTTCTATTTTGCTACCACTTTCTTTAAATCCATAAATTCTTGCTTTTATTACTTTAGTGTCATTAAAGATAATTTCACAAGGTGGTAAAATTTTAGCTAAGTCCTTAAAATGTAAATGTAAAATTTGATCTTTACATCTTTCATAAACTAAAAGTTTAGCATTCTCCTTGGGTAAGATAGGAAAATTTGCTATAAGTTCATTAGGTAAATCATAATCATAACTAGAAAGCAAAAGATCTTTATCAATCGTTTTCATCATTTTCTTTTTGACTAGGATTAACTTTTTTGGCTATGTAAATAGAAATTCCATAAAGTCCGCACAAAGGAACGGCCATTAAAAATTGTGAGATTATATCAGGTGGTGTCATCATAGCTGAAAAAACAAAAATCACTAAAACTGAAACCCTAAAGTGTTTTTTTAAAAATGCATCATCAATAAGTCCAAGTTTGGCAAAGAAAAAGGTTATCACAGGCATTTCAAACGCTAAGCCAAAGGCAACTACAAGTTTAGTAAAAAATCCCACATACAAGCCTATGCTGATTAAAGGTTTAAAATCTTGAGTTTGCACCCCAAAATCAATTAAAAATTTAAAAGCCAAAGGTATGACTATATAATAACAAAATAAAGCTCCAAGCGCAAACATAATGCTAGCAAAGCTTACAAAAGGCACTACTAATCTTTTTTCATTATCATAAAGTCCTGGTGCTACGAATTTCCAAAACTGCCAAAAAATAACCGGTAAAGAAATCAAAAAAGCTGTAAAAAATGAAACTTTCATTGCAGTAAATAAAGGCTCTTGTAATTCAACGAAAGTCATTTGTTTTGAAATTTCAGGTAAAGCTGCTTCAACGGGTGCTTTTAGTATATCTATGATATAACTATTAAAACTAAAGCATACAAAAAACATTACAACAACACAAGCTACGCTTATAAATAATCTTTTTCTAAGTTCTACTAAATGTGGTTTTAATTCTTCAAACATTCTTAGCTTTCCATTTTTTGAGTATTTTTTTCATCTTTTTGAGTTTTTTCTTCTACACGCGAAAGTTCTTGTATATCTTTTTCTAAATCATTAATTTCACTTTTTAACTCTTTGGTGTTATTTAAAATATCTTCTTTGAGTTGATCAAATTCTTCAAAACTCAGTTTTTTTCTGATATTTTCGTTAGTTTGTGAAAATTCATCTTTGTATTTTTGTGCTTCATCTTTTAACTCTGCTATTTTTAATTCTTTATTGATACTTGCTTTTGCTTCATCAATATTACTTTTAATGGCTTTTAAAATTTTTGCAATTTCAACTATAGTTGAAGGTAGTTTTTCAGGCCCAAGAACTAAAATAGCTATAACTAAAATAACTAAAATTTCTCCAAAACTCATTATTTTATCTTCTTTCGCTTAAATATATAGTTTGCATTTTACATAAAAATACTTAAAAATACTATTACTTTTATAATATTAATATATAAAGATATATTGATATATTAATATATTTTTGTTATGCTTATTTTAAAATGAAATGGAGTGAAAGATTATGGAAAAGCTATTTTTTATTTTTAAAGATTTTTTGATTTTATTTGTTGAAATTTCTATTTTATTTATATTAGTTAGTATGCTCATTGCTTATCTTAATGAGCGTTATGCTAAATTTTTCAATGAACATTTAAAGAAAGATTCTTTTGTAAGTTATATAAAGGCTATTCTTTTGGGTAGCTTAACTCCCTTTTGTTCATGTTCAAGCATACCACTTTTAAATGCATTTTTAAAAGCTAAAGTACCACTTGGAGTATGTATAGCTTATTTGATAACTTCGCCTTTAATTAATCCTATTATAGTAGTGATGTTTGTAGTAAGTTTTGGCTTAAAAATCTCTTTACTTTATGTGGGATTTTTATTTAGCGTGATTTTATTTATTGCTTTTTGTGTTTCAAAAATAAACACTCAAAGATTTTTTAATGAAGACTTTTTAAAAAATGATTTAGAGCAAACTTCAAAGTGTTGTTCTAATGATACTTCTAAAAGTTTATGCTGTGAAAAACCTAGTTCTATTTTTGTTAAAAATTCTAAAATTAGCAGTAAAATTTTAAAATTTAAGACTAAAACAAAAGAAAATAAAATCAAAATATTATTTATGCAAAGCTTTAATGAATATAAAAAAATTCTGCCATATATTATTATTGGTATGGGTATCGGGGCTTTTATACACGGCTTTTTTCCACAAGATTTTTTTCAAAATTATATGAAAGATTATGGGGTATTGGGTGTATTTGTAGCAGCATTTATAGGGGTTTTGCTTTATATGAATTGCACTGCTATGATTCCTGTAGCACTAGCTTTAACTACCAGTGGAATTCCGCTTGGTATAATGATGAGTTTTTTAATAGCAGGAGCAGGGTGTTCTTTACCTGAGCTTATTTTGCTTAAAAGAATTTTTAAAACAAGCTTTTTGTTTTTATTTGCAGGTATGATTGTTTTTATTGCAATTAGTTTTGGACTTTTAATGTTTTTTATATAAGGAATTTTATGCAAGAATTTTTAAAAATAACAAGTGCAATTAACGATGAAAGCAGGATTTTAATCCTAGCTTTTTTACAAAAATATGGAAAACTTTGTGTGTGTGATTTGCAAAGCTCTTTAAATATGAGTCAATCAAGGCTTTCAAGACATTTAAAAATTTTAAAAGAAGCTAATTTTTTAGAAGTAGATAGACAGGGTGTTTGGGCGTATTATGGAGTAAAAGAAAATTTAAATAATTTTTGCAGCGATATATTAAAAAATATCAATGAACTTTCTATAAAGCTTCCTGAATTTAAAAGAATTTCTTGTGAATGCAAAGCTTAAGTGCTAATATACAAAGCTAGTTCATCGCTTAAAAGATAATTAGTATTATAAAAAATTCCATTTTTATATACTAATTTCCCTTTTTTGCTAAGAAACATTGCCTTTTCTTTTTCTAAAGGTTCTAGCTTTGTTTCATCTACTCCTATAATACTTCTAAGTCCTAGAAAAATATGCTCTAAACACAAATCTTGTAAATTTAAATTTTCAACCTCTCTAAAACAAGGATTTGCTATATAATCTTTTAAACTTTTTTTAGTATAAAATCTTTGATTTTTTGAAAATCCTACCGCACTTAAACCACATCCTATATAGTCTTTTCCTTGCCAATAAGCAAGATTATGTTTGCAAATTTGTCCAAAATTACTGATTTCATATTGTTTATAACCAAGATTTTCAATTGCTTTGATAAAATGTTTTGCAAGGCGTGGAGCGTTTTTTTTATAATGAAATTTTTTAGCAAATCTTGTCTTTTCTTCTATAGTTAAATTATAAGCACTCACATGATTAATATCAATTAAAGCGAGTTTAGAAATTTCATAATCAAGCATTTTACTATCATCGAGTTTTGTATCATAAATTAAGTCTAAATTTATATTATTAAATCCTGCTTTTTTTGCATTTTCTATACTTGTAAAAATGCTTTTTTGATCATGAATACGCCCAAGGAATTGTAATTTTTTTTCATGAAAACTTTGCACCCCAAAAGAAATGCGGTTAAAACCTAAATTTTTTATCTCTTTAAGCCAAGAAAAATTGCTTGAGTTAGGATTTGCTTCTATGCTTATTTCATTATTTTTTTGTAAATAACTTTGCAAAAAAATAAAAATTTTTTCATAAAAATTAACACCCATTAAACTAGGAGTACCACCACCTATAAAAATAGTTTTTATGGAATTTTTATCAAGCTTGAAAAAATCTAATTGATATTTTATATCTTGCATTAATGCGTTTAGATAATCTTTTTCAAAATCTTTTTTTTTAAGTGAAGTAAAAGAACAATAAAAACATTTACTTTCGCAAAATGGTATATGTATATATAAATGCATAAAACTTCTTTAAAATGTGATTATAAATTCGTATTTTTTTGTTAGAATTATATTATTAAAAAGTCAAGGATAAGAAAATCATGGAAAAAGAAAAAAAATATAGGCCAAATGTAGCCGCAATAGTGCTATCATCAGCTTATCCTTTTGAATGTAAAATTTTACTCGCTAAACGCAATGATATGGAAAATATATGGCAGTTTCCTCAAGGTGGAATAGATGAGGGAGAGGATGCTAAAAGTGCGTTATTTAGAGAATTAAAAGAAGAAATAGGTACAGATGAGATTGAAATTTTAGCCGAACATCCTGAATGGATTAGTTATGATTTTCCACCTAAGGTTGCACAAAAAATGTATCCTTATGATGGTCAAAATCAAAAATATTTTTTAGTTAGATTAAAAAACAAAGCTATTGTTAATCTAAATACTAAAAATCCTGAATTTGATGCTTATAAATTTGCTTCATTAGAAGATGTGTATGATATGATTAATCATTTTAAAAAGCCTATATATATTAGGGTTTTAAAATATTTTAAAGAAAGGGGGTATATTTAATGCTGGTCGTACAAAAATATGGGGGAACGAGTGTAGGAACGCTTGAGCGTATTGATGAAGTTGCTAAAAGAGTGGCAAAAAGTAAAAAAACTTGCGATAAATTAGTTGTAGTAGTTTCTGCAATGAGTGGAGTTACTAATGAGCTTATTGATTTTGCACATCATTTTAGTAAAAATCCTTCAGGTCGTGAGATGGATATGCTTTTAAGTAGTGGTGAGCGTGTAACTTCATCTTTACTTGCTATTGCATTAAATGAAATGGGTTTAAAAGCTACTGCATTTTCCGGACGCAATGCAGGGATTATTACAGATGATGTTTATACTAAAGCAAGAATTGAACACATTGATACTACAAATATCAATAAAGCTTTAGATGAGGGGTATATTGTAGTAGTTGCTGGCTTTCAAGGTATCGACAAAATGGGTAATGTTACTACTTTGGGTCGTGGTGGAAGTGACTTAAGTGCAGTTGCATTAGCAGGAGCTTTAAATGCTGATTTGTGTGAAATTTATACTGATGTAGATGGGGTATATACTACCGATCCTAGAATTGAGCCAAAGGCTAAAAAGCTAGATAAAATTTCTTATGAAGAAATGCTAGAGCTTGCAAGTTTGGGAGCTAAAGTTTTACAAAATCGCTCTGTAGAGCTTGCTAAAAAATTAAATGTAAAATTAGTTACTAGAAGTAGCTTTAATGAAAATGAAGGGACGATCATTACTAAGGAGGAAAATATGGAACAAGCTTTGGTTAGTGGTATAGCACTAGATAAAAACCAAGCAAGGGTTACTTTAAGAAATATTGATGATAAGCCAGGAATTGCTGCTGAAATTTTTGGAACTTTGGCAAATGAAAATATCAATGTAGATATGATTATCCAAAATGTAGGTGTAGATGGAGCTACAAATTTGGGCTTTACTGTGCCTGAAAACGAGCTTGATTTAGCAACTAATGCTATGAAAAAAGTTTTAGGTGCTAATGCTAATATAGAAACAGATAGTGCAGTGGTAAAAGTTTCAGTTGTGGGTGTGGGTATGAAATCACATTCTGGAGTAGCTTCAGCAGCTTTTAAAGCATTGGCAAATGAAAATATTAACATACAAATGATTTCTACAAGCGAAATTAAAATTTCAGTCATCGTGCATGAAAAATATGGCGAATTAGCTGTAAGAGTATTGCATGAAGTTTATAAACTAGATGTATAAATGAGCAATAGTTTTTTAAAATTTACCCTAGAGCAAATCCGAGAAAATGGCACTTATACAAGTTGGTTAGAAGAAAGGCGTCTTGAATGGTCGCCTTTGATAGCTTCTAAATTAGCTTTGCTTTTACAAGGTTATACTTTTATTGTGATTACTGATGAGCAAAGAGCTTGGTTTGAAGAGTATTTTTTAAGCCAAATCAATGCTAACACCACAAGACCTTTAGTGCCTTTTGTGTCTTTAAAAGGAATTTATAATAAGGCTTGCAATACCCAAGAAGATATAGATTTGCTAAATGATCTTTTAAGTATTTCTTTTCCTAATGGTTATGCTTTTTTTTATATAGGAACTAATACAGGATTTAAATTTAAAATCGCCAATTCTAAAGCAGAAAGTATGCTTTGGCTTTTTGATGAGCAATTGCAAAATAGCTTTTATCTTTCCTCACGCGATAAGGAATTAGACTATAAACTTATTTCTTTATATAAAGTATTTGAGCAAAGCTTAGAGGCTGTGCTTTTTTCTAAGGTAGAAATTTGAATCTAAGAAATAAAATCATTATCCATAATGATTTTGAACTAATGCAAGAAAAGCTCACAGAAGAATATGGAACAAAAAATCTTAGATTTTTCATACCTAAAAACCCTGATTTAGAATTAAGATTAAATGACTTAACTTATGACAAAAACGCTCAAGCAACGGCAAGGGCTATTATGAAAGAAAGTTATATGGCTGAAGCACAAGCTAAAATTATTGTTATACTAGCTAAGTCTTTTCGTGAAGAAGCACAAAATTTTTTATTAAAGCTTTTTGAAGAGCCACCAAAAAATGTATATTTTATTATCGTAGCTCCTTCAAAAAATGTTTTTTTACCTACTATACTTTCAAGATTTGTCATAGAAAAGCATAAAATTCAAAAAGAAAAGATGTCTTTAAATTTAGATCTTAAAAAAATGGATCTAGCTCAAATTGCTTCATTATTAAAACAATATGAAAATATAGACAAGCATGAGTGTTTGGATTTAATTAGTGCTTTAAGCTATGAGTGTTTTAAACAAGATATAAAATTAAACGATGAAGAAATTGAATTTTTTTATAAAGCTTATGAGCTTGCTAAATTAAATGCAAAGCCAACTATTTTACTAAGCACCATAGCTTTAATTTTACACGAGAGAAAAAATGAAAATCATTAAAATCAATCCTAACACAGACTTTGAGCAAATTTCTAAATATATAAAGCCACATAAAGCAGGTGAGAAAATTATGAGTGAAAAAACTCAAATTCATTTTTTTCTTATCAAAGAACTAAGAGCACCTGCTGCAAATATACTTAAACAAGATGCGCTAAGGGTTGGAGCTGAACTTGTAACACATAAAGAAGTTATACTAGGTAAAGAACATACTAATGCCTTACTTATGGTAACACAAGATCAAGCTAAAAAGCTTATAGAAAAAGAAAAACTACAAGATTTTAAGCTTAAAAATTTAGCACTATTTTTAAAGTCTAATTTCGCTAAACCAAAATATGCAAAAATTATGGGTGTGATTAATATTAATGAAGATAGTTTTAACGCTCAAAGTAGGGTTAAAGAAAATGAAGTTTTAGAAAAAATAGAACTTATGATTTCTCAAGGGGCTGATTATATAGATATAGGCGGGGTTTCTTCAAGACCTGGTAGTGTGTATTGTGGGAAAGAAGAAGAGTTTAAGCGTTTAAAAAATACCTTAGATTTAATCTATAAAGAAAAACTTTATGAAAAATGTATTTTTAGTTTAGATAGTTTTGATGAGTATTGTTTAGAATATGCTTTAAATAAAGGCTTTAAGCTTATTAATGATATCACCGGTTTTAAAAATGAAAATTTAGCCAAACTAGCTTTAAAATACAAAGCCACTTATACACTCATGCATATACAAAATACCCCACAAAATATGCAAGATAACCCACATTATGAAGATGTGTTAGCCGAGCTTGATGATTTTTTTACACAAAAGCTAGAAAGACTAAGTGAGCTTGGTTTAGAAGATGTGATTTTAGATGTTGGTATTGGTTTTGGTAAAAGTCCTTGGCATAATATGATGTTAATCAAACACTTAGAGCATTTTTTACGCTTTGAAAAAGAACTTTTGATTGGAGCTAGTAGGAAAAGTATGATAAATGCTTATTTTAACTCAAGTGTTAAGCAAAGACTAGCGGGTACGCTTTATTTGCATTTAGAGGCTTTTAAAAATGGTGCAAGCATTATAAGAGCACATGATGTGTATGAGCATAAGCAAATGTTTGAACTTGCAAAAGCTATGGATGAACTTTCTTTGGAGTAGTGATGACTTATCAAGAGTATTTAGAAAAGGTAAAATTAGCAAAAGAATGGATGAGGGCTTATTATGAAGATGATGAGCCTTTAGCAAGCGATGAAGAATATGATAAACTTATAAGAGAGTTAAAAGCATTTGAAACACTTCATCAAGAAAAGATTTCTAAAGATTCTCCTACGCAAAATATCGCTCCTATTATACAAAGTGAATTTCACAAACTTGCACATAGTGCAAAAATGTGGTCTATGGAAGATGTTTTTGATGAAGCTGAGCTTAGAGCTTGGGCAAAAAGAGCTAAATGTGAGTTTGATTTTTTCATAGAACCTAAATTTGATGGAGCGAGTTTAAATCTTACTTATGAAAATGGTATTTTAATCAGCGGTGCTACAAGGGGTGATGGAGAAGTAGGCGAGGATATTACTTTAAATGTAAAAGAAATATCAAACATACCTCAAAAAATTCCTTATAAAGACAAGATAGAAATTCGTGGCGAAGTGGTGATTTTAAAAGAAGATTTTGAAAAAATCAATGAAAAAAGAGCTAAAGATGGCTTGAGCTTATTTGCAAACCCACGCAACGCAGCAAGTGGCTCTTTAAGACAGCTTGATACAAGCATTACAAAAGAAAGAAATTTAAAATTTTATCCTTGGGGAGTGGGGGAGAATTCTTTAGAATTTAGCAAGCACTCTGAAGTAATGGAGTTTGTAAGAAGTCTTGGTTTTTTAAAAGATGATTTTGTTTTTTGTGTTAAGACTTTAGATGAGGTTTTAGAAAAATATCACGAGCTTTTAGAAAAAAGAGATCAAAAGCCTATGATGATGGATGGTATGGTTGTAAGGGTAGATGATTTAGCTCATTGTAAGCTTTTGGGTTATACCGTGAAATTTCCAAAATTTATAGCTGCGTTTAAATTTCCTGCTTTGGAAAAAACTACAACATTACTTGGGGTTAATTTACAAGTTGGAAGAAGTGGGGTGATTACCCCTGTGGCGGTTTTAGAGCCTGTAAATTTAGATGGGGTTATCGTAAAGTCTGCAACCTTACATAATTTTGATGAGATAGCTAGACTTGGAGTGATGATAGGCGATAGCGTAAGTGTGATAAGAAGTGGAGATGTTATACCTAAAATCACTAAAGTTTTTACTCAAAGGCGTGATGGTTTAGAAAGTAAGATCACTAAACCAACTCTTTGTCCTGAGTGTTTAAGTGAACTTTTAGATGAGGGTGCTTTTTTAAAATGTCAAAACTTAGATTGTAAAGCAAGACTTGTAAATTCTATCATACATTTTGTATCTAAAAAGTGTTTGAATATAGACGGCCTTGGAGAAAATATCGTCGAGCTTTTGTTTAAAGAAGGAAAAATCACTAACATAGAAAGTATATTTTTCTTAAAATATAGTGATTTTGAAGGCTTAGAAGGCTTTAAAGAGAAAAAAATCAACAATCTTCTAAGTGCTATTGAGAATGCAAAAAAATGCCCCTTATCAAGGTTTATCACTGCTTTGGGTATAGAGCATATTGGTGAAGTAGCAGCTAAAAAATTAGCTCAATCTTTTGGCTTTGAATGGTTTATGCAAAGCTATGAAGCTTATGCAAATTTAGAAGGCTTTGGCGAGCAAATGGCTAAAAGCTTAGAAGAATTTACCCATGTCAATGCAAATCGCATTAAGCATTTTTATGAAATTTTACATTTAGAAGATGAGAAAAAAGAGCTTATTATAAATGATAATATTTCTAATAAAACCTTTGTTATCACAGGCACTTTAAGCAAATCACGCGATCATTTTAAAGAACTAATTGAAAACTTTGGAGCAAAGGTAAGTTCAAGTGTGTCTAAGAAAACTGACTTTGTATTATATGGAAGTGAAGCAGGCTCAAAGCTTGAAAAGGCTCAAAACTTAGGGGTTAAGTGCATCAATGAAGCTGAGTTTAACGCTCTTTTAGGCGGTGATGATGAGGTATGATGTCTTTGTAAGTGCAAAGTTAAACATTTCTCGCAACAAAGCTTGTGAGCTTATAGAAAACAAGCAAATTTTACTCAATAGTGAGTTTAAAAAAACCTCTTTTAAAATCACATCTTTAAATCCTTTAGAAGATGAGAGTTTAAAACTCACGCTTTTAGAAGAGCTTTTTGTAAGCAGAGCTGCTTTTAAGCTCAAGCATTTTTTACAAGAGTATACATTTACTATCAAAGATAAAATTTGTTTAGATATAGGTTCATCGACCGGAGGTTTTGTGCAAATTTTACACCAAAATAATGCTAAACACATTACAGCTTTAGATGTAGGTTCTAACCAACTTCATGAGAGCTTAAGAAATTTAGAAAATATCCAAATTTGTGAAAACACTGATTTGCGTGAGTTTAAAAGTGAAATTTTATATGATGTTATCACTTGTGATGTGAGTTTTATATCTTTAACACATTTGATTTTTCATATAGATAAACTTGCTAAAGATCTTATCATCTTGCTTTTTAAACCTCAATTTGAAGTAGGTAAAAATGCTAAGCGCGATAAAAACGGAGTGGTAAAAGATACCAAAGCCATCAAAAATGCTAAAGAAAGCTTTGAAAAAGCTTGTGCAAAGCTTGGTTGGATCTTGCAAGCAAGTCAAGAGTCACACTTAAAAGGAAAAGAAGGTAATGTTGAGTTTTTCTACGCCTATAGAAAAAACTAAGATCACAAATTTAGCCATGGGGCGTTTTGATGGTATGCATTTGGGGCATTTTGAGCTTTTTAAGCATTTAGATGAAAATGGTGCCTTATTTATCATCACTAAAGAGGAAAAAGAAGCCCTAACACCTAAGGATTTTAGAGTAAATTTGGTTGATTTTCCTTTGATTTTTTGTGATTTTGATAAAATCAAGGACTATAAAGGCGAGGATTTTTTAAAGCTTTTAAAGCAAGAATTTCCCAAACTAGAAAAGATCATTGTAGGTTATGATTTTAAATTTGGCAAAGAAAGAAAATGCAGTGCCAAAGACATACAAAGTCTTTGTGGTATAAACACCATCATCGTAGATGAGTTTAAAATTCAAAATAAAAGTGTTCATGCAAGTATGATTAAAACCTTACTTAAAGAAGCAAAAGTCAAAGAAGCTAAAAATTTTCTAGGTAGATTTTATAATATACAAGCAAATATCATCAAAGGTCAAGGCATAGGCGCTAAAGAGCTTTTTGCAACTTTAAATTTACATACAAAAGACTTCTTTTTACCCAAAGATGGCGTATATGCGACTTTAGTAAAGATTGAAAATAAAAGCTATCATAGTGTAAGTTTTATAGGCATAAGATCTACTGATGAAAATTTTGCTTTAGAAACGCATATTTTAGATGAAAATTTCACAAATACAAAAGCAATTTCAGTTGAGTTAAGTTTTATTGACTATATAAGAGCTAATGAAAAATTTAACGACTTAGCCTTATTAAAAGCACAAATTAGTAAAGATATTGACAAAGCAAAAGAAATTTTAGGAAGATTAAATGAAAGATGAAATTTTTAAAAAACCCTTGGAAAAACAATTTGAATTTGATAAAAGCGTAGCAAGTGTTTTTGATGATATGGTGTCAAGATCTGTGCCTTTTTATACGCAAAATTTAAAACTCATAGTCGAACTTATTGATCATTTTGCACCACAAAATGCGAGAATTTGTGATCTTGGTTGTTCTACGGCTAGTTTATTGCTTGCACTTTATGAAAAAAGAAAAGATTTTCTTTTAAGCGGGGTTGATGAAGCTAATGCTATGTTAGAGATCGCCAAAAACAAATGTCAAGCCTTTGGAGCTAGGGTGGAATTTCATCAAAAAAATTTAGATGATTTTGAGTTTTTTAAAAATGATGTTTTTATAGCTACTTATACTTTGCAGTTTATCCGCCCACCTAAAAGACAAGAATTAGTTGATAAAATCTATCAAAACTTAAAAGAAAATGGTATATTTGTGCTTAGTGAAAAAATTCTTTATGAAGATGTAAAAATAGCTAAAAAAATGATACAAATTTATGAGCAATATAAACTAGAGCAAGGTTATAGTAAGCTAGAAATTTCAAGCAAACGAGAAGCCTTAGAAAATGTCCTCATTCCTTATACTCAAAATGAAAACATAACTATGCTTAAAAAGGCAGGATTTTCTAAAGTAGAAAGTGTTTTTAAATGGGTAAATTTTGAAACTTTCATAGCTTTTAAATAAAAATATTTTTTATAACAATGTGTTTTAGAAAAATAATTATGAAGCCATGGAAGCAAAAATATTATTTTTTAACCATAAAGTCTATTTTATAGTAATTTTAAATTTAAGATACTTCTTATCTTAAATTATACTTAAGTAAAAATTTATAAATAAAATATTAATATTCTACACTTATTGTTAAAATATTAGCAATGGGTATTGTAAAACACACAAACAAATAATGAATCAATCAAATACATTAACTATTTTTGAAAGGACTTTTTCAATGAATATAAATTTATCTAAAAATTGCCTTATGGGGGGGGTAGCACTT